>JAICMB010000673.1 GCA_025929455.1 Bryobacteraceae bacterium
CGTTCATCGCCGCGAAGTCCTTCCCGTCCTTGATAAACACCGACACCTTCACCACGTCCGCCATCCGCGCGCCACACGCGTCCAGTATGCGCTGGATATTGCCCAGCACCAGACGTGTTTCCTGCTGCACATCGCCGTAGGACATCTTGTCGGTCGCCGGATCGATCGGCCCTTGTCCCGACACGAAGATGAAGTCGCCTGCGCGGACGGCCGGCGAGTATGGCCCGCGCGGCGAAGGCGATCCAGGAGGCGTAATGCGATCGATCATTCGGTTTTCTTCTTTCGCGGGCGCCGCGGTCGGTCGCCCTGATGGCCGGCGGCCTGCTTGCGCGGGCGGCGCGGCGGCTTCTGCGGCTTAGGCGCCGGCGCGGGCGGAGGATTCGGCTCGAGCAGCGACGGCTGCCCCGCCACGTATGGCTGCGGTCCTTCCTCTTCCTCTTCCGCCGGCTGCGCTTCTGCCTGCGGCGGGGGCGCCGGCGGATAAAACTCCGCGCCCAAATACGCCGTCAGCCCGGTATCTTCGTTCGGCGATACGCGCACCACCAGCCGGTCCTGCGCGAAGTTCAAAAATTCCGCGAACTCCTGAAAGCCATACCGGGTGGCATCGAAATCGGGATGTTCTTCGTGCATCCAGGTATCGAGCTGGTCCGCTCTGACGCCCTCTTCCATTTCGAGCCGGTGCGTTTCGAGAGTGTCCCGCAATTGCGGCAGCGCCTCTTCGGGTTTCGGCGTCGCGCGTTCCGCCCCGCGGTGCTTGCGCTCGATCAGCAGCCGCCCGCCGGAGCCGCTCACGTCGACGAAATCCGCCTTCTTCAAGCGGTCCACAAAATCCGAAAAACTGCCGGCCCCGTACGCCTTTTCCGTGAACGCGGGATCCAGCTGCAGCATGGTCGATTTCAAAAGCCCAAGCTGCGGTTGCACCCCGCGCCGGTCCAGCACCTGCAGCGCACGCTCCACCAGCGGCATCGCATGCGACAGGTCGAGAGGCGCCGGACGCGGCCGCCGTTCTTTCTGCTGGCGGTCGCCCCGATCTGGACGATCGCCCCGATCTCCGCGCGGCTCGCGCTGATCCCCGCGCGGCTCGCGCTGATCGCGCTGATCGCGCTGATCGCGTCCGTGCTGGCGGTCGCGCTCCGGGCGCTGCTCGCGCTCCGTTACGGCATCGGGCAGCAGCGATTCATAGCTGATGAACTCATGGCAATTCTGCTGCAGAATGGTGCTCGTAAACGCCTTGCCGCCCACCACGAACACCGTCTTGCCGTATTCCTTCAGCTTGTTCACCAGCGGGATAAAGTCGCTGTCGCCGCTCACGATCGCGAACGCGTTGACATGGCTGTGCGTGAACGCCATCTCCAGCGCGTCCAACGCGAGATTGATGTCCGCGCCGTTTTTATCGCCCCAAGGAGTGGGCTGCCGTTGCACCATCTGCACGGCGTTCTCGGCCATCTGCCGCGTCGCCTGTTCCTGGCGATTCCAGTTGGCATAGGCGAACTTGGCGACTAAATCGCCGCGCTCCTTCAGCGCCTCCAGCGGCAGCCGCACGTCGAACTGCCGTTCCAGCGTGCTCTTCAGGCCGATATCAATGTTGTCGTAGTCGACAAAGACTGCAATATTCAGTTTTTCCTGCATCTAGTTTGGGTGTGCGCCGGTTCGCACGATACGGCATCCGCTGCGCTAGGCTGCGGGTTGCCGGACGGAAGACCGGATAAATTCCACTATTTGTTCGAGCGAAGCGCCAGGTTGAAAGACGGCCGCTACGCCCAGCTTCTTCAGGTGCTCCGCGTCTTCATCCGGGATGATACCACCCACAATCACCTGAATGTCTTCGAGGTGCTCCTCGCGGAGCAATTCCATGACGCGCGGAACGATCGCATTATGCGCGCCGGATAGAATCGACAACCCGATCACTTGCACGTCTTCCTGCAACGCTGCGTGCACGATCATCTCCGGCGTCTGCCGCAGGCCGGTGTAGATCACTTCCATTCCGGCGTCGCGCAGCGCGCGGGCGATCACCTTCGCTCCGCGGTCGTGCCCGTCCAGGCCTGGCTTTGCAACCAGGACCCGGATGCGGTTGTCCATGTCCGAATTATATCGGTCCGCGCGGGTTCGCCGCGCCGTATACACGTCGCAGGTGCGCGGCACGTCATATCTCCTTAATGCGAACCGGCCGCATCGTTCTGGCGCTCGTAGTGTGCCTTCAGGCATGCCCGAGCCTTGCGGTTGCCGCCGAGCCCAGCGCCACCGAGCTATACGAGCGCGCGCGCAAAGCGGAAAAGGCCGGGCAGACCGTCCAGGCTTACCTCCTCTACGCGGAGGCCGCCGCGAAAGACCCGCAGAACCTGCAGTATTGGACGCGCGCGCAAGCACTGCGGCCGCTCGCCTCCCTCCAGATCAAGACCAGCCCCGATCTTAAACTCCAGTTCAAACCCGATCCGTCCATTGCCGGCGTCATCACGGATCGCGAGCTCGC
>JAICMB010000030.1 GCA_025929455.1 Bryobacteraceae bacterium
GCCGCCGGTATCGCGGCCGGTATCGTAGGGAGCCGGCTTCTGCCGCCCATCGTTGGCATCATTAGCGGACGAGCCCGCATTGGTAAAGACCCGTTCGAGCATCTGACGCAAGAGCACCGTGAGATTCTTTCCATCCTCGATCAGATGGTGGATGCGCCCGCCGATTCCACAATGCAACGGTCACGGTTGTTCCTGATGCTAAAGCGCAAGCTCGCCAAACACGACATGGCGGAAGAGGATGTCGTATATCCGTTGCTGAACGCGGTGCCACAACAAAGCGCAGAGAGCAAGCATCTCTACGACGAGCACGCAGACATGAAAATTCTGTTGTTCCAGTTGGAGGAACTGCTGCAGACCGGCGGCGACTGGCGCCATGAAGTTTCAGCGCTGCGCGATTTGATTCGCCGCCACGCGCAGGATGAAGAGCAGAACGTGTTCCCGCAACTCCGGACCGCGCTCGCGCAAAATCGTTTGCCCAAAGTGTCGGGGCAGATTCGCCGCGAAGAATCGTTGATTTTGTAGACACTCAGCAGGGCGGGCGGCTATGCTGCCTGCCCTTCCCTACCCTACCTTCACCTTCGGCGGCGGCAGGTCGCGCGCCTGGCATAACGACTCGAAACCCCTCACGCCGTGCTTCCCATCGCAAAACGGCTTGTCCTCCGAAAGCCCGCAGCGGCATAGGGAAATTCTTTTGCGCCCGGCGAGCCCAAACTCGCGCCCTTCCGCGTCGACAATCCAAAAGTCGCCTTCGATTCGAATCGGACCGTTGTTGACAACGGTGATCTTCGCGCCGGGCGCGCCATTTTCCTCGGGCATGTTGCGATCCTAACAGAACCGGGTGTATAAAGAAGGACTCCGATGCGTAGTTTGCTGATCGGCATCTGGGTCCCAGTGTGCCTTGCGGTGTGCTGCGGCGCCCACGCGGAAGAGCCCGGCGCGCTGCTGGAGCGCATTCGCATCCATGTGGCAGAGAACCTGTCGCGGCTGCCGGACTACACGTGTCACGAAACGATCGAACGTGTGCATCGCCGGGTTGCGAGTTCGCGCAATCAAGCACTCGATAAAGTGCGGCTGGAAGTGGCGCTGGTCGGCGGACGAGAACTATACGGATGGCCGGGTGACAAGACTATCGCGGAGCCGGATATCACGAATCTGGTGACCGATGGCGCGATCGGCAACGGGAGCTATGCGCTGTTTGCAAAGAGTATTTTTCTAACAGGCGCGGCGACGTTCGTCGAGCGCGCGGAAGAGAACGCCGCAGGGGTGCGCTGCTACCGCTTCGATTACCGCGTTCCGCTCGAGCGCAGCGGGTACCGGTTGCGCGTGGGCACGCGTGAAGCACTGGTCGGCTATCACGGTTCGGTTTGGCTGGATGATAAAACGCTCGACCTCATGCGGCTCGGCGTCGTCGCCGATAACATCCCCGAGGAATTACTGCTGCAGTCGAGCGAACAGAGCGTCGAGTATGGGCGCGCAAAGATCGGCGGCTCCGAGTTTCTACTGCCGAGGACCGCGGAGATGTCGCTCACGGGTGTGACCGGCTCGGTTAATCTGAACCGCACGCGATTCAATGCCTGCCGCCAATACACCGGCGAGTCGGTGGTGTCGTTCGGCGATCCGCCGCCGCAGGACACGCTCGCGCCCGCTGCGCCTACGCCAGTTGCCGAAGTGAAGCTGCCCGAACAATTTGAGGCGGATGTCGCGCTCGAAACGCTCATCGACGAACATTCGGCGGTGGGCGACACGGTGCATTTAAAATTGCTGAACCGCGTCAAGGTGCACGGCAAGACCGTTTTGCCGAAGGCAGCCACTCTGCTTGCGCGCATCACGCGAATGCACCACGACGGTCGCGCCTGGCATGTGGGCTTCACGTTTACCGACGCGGAGTTCGCGGGCGGGCACGCCGATCTGACGGGGCGCGAAACGCACGTGTTCGCGAGCGCCGTCCTTCCCGAAGCGGGGTACGGACCGAGTTTCCACGGTCTGCAGCGCGAGTTAATGGAACCCCGCGACGCGGAAGCGGACGGCCTCATGCTGGCATCCGGAACGCTGCGCATCCGTCCAGGGTTTCGCATGATGCTGCGCAGCCATTTGCGGCATCGCGCGGCGCGGTAGCGCTAAAATCCGAAGAACACGATGATCCAGTTCGTCCTCGAGGCGGATCGCGAGCTCTTCGAAGGAGCGCTGCGCTTTGCCAAAAAACAGGTCCGCCATCTCGTCGAAACATATCCGGATTTCTATCCGATGTACACGGTGAACGGGCATTGGAAGCACGAAAAGCCCGCCTGGACACATTGGTGCGACGGCTTTCTGCCGGGCATGATGTGGATTTTCGAGCGGCGCCCCACGGCCACTCCGAACGGGCACGCGGACGATTCGGCATTCTGGCGCGAGCAGGCTGAGCGCTATTCGAAGCCGCTCGAGCCGCGCAAGGACGACCGCGAAGTACACGACCTCGGTTTCATTTTCATGTCGACGTACTTTCGCTGGTACCAGTTGACGCACGACCGCGAGAAGCAGGATGTGGTGATCGAAGCAGGCCGCACGCTAGCGCTGCGCTTCAACGAGAACGGACATTTTCTGCGTTCGTTCGTGGCCGAAGATTCGCTGTTCATCGACATCATGATGAACGTCGGCATCATCTTCTACGCAGCGCGCGAGACGGCCGACAAGAAGTTGCGCGATCTTGCGCTGCGGCACTCGCTGACGACGCGGAAATATCTGGTGCGGGGTGACGGATCGACGGCGCATGAGGGCATTTTCGATCCGGAGACGGGCGAGTTTCTGCGGCAGACGACGCAGCAGGGCTGGCGCGGCGATTCGTGCTGGTCGCGCGGGCTGGCATGGTCGCTGTACGGTTTTAACACTGCGTTTGAGTACAGCCGCGATCCGCGCTTTCTCGAGACGTCGCAGGCTTGCGCGGATTATTTCATCACGCATACCAATGCGGATGGCGTTCCACCGTGGGACTTCAATGCACCGCGCGAGAGCCGGCAGTTGCTGGACACTTCGGCCGCGGCGATTGCGGCTAGCGGCCTGCTGCGTTTGTGCCGGCAGGTGCAGGATCCCATGAAAGGACACCTGTACTGGTCCGCGGCGGTGCGCATGCTGCGCGCTCTTTGCGAGAAGCACGTGGCGGTGAAGGACAAACGCTGGGAAGGCATTCTCAAGGGCGGCGTTTACCACGTGCATAAAGAATTGGGCGTGGATGAGAGCGTCATGTGGGGTGAGTATTTTTTTGTTGAGGCACTCGACCAGGCGCTGGCGCAGGTTTAAGAAGAGCGGGTCTGGAGTAGCTGACCGTTAACCCAGGCATCGGCTACAAGGAACTGGGTCTCGTCAGTGAGCCGGGGCATCGTGCGGTGGCGGACGAGGCGGGTTTGGCAACCCGCCGCAGGCTGACAGCCTGCCCCACCTCGGAGCGTCGGCGCTGGAAGTTCCTCAGGAGTGGCCAACCGTCAACCCCGGCATGAGCTGCAAGGAACTGGCTTTCGCGAAAGACCAGCAGACCGGACCCGGGATCGCAGGGCGGCGGACGAGGCCGATTGACAATCGGCCGCCGGTTGCCAACCTGCCCGACGCGCGGCGAAGTTCTTTAGGAGACCAGCGGCAGGCGTGGACGCCTGAGCCACGATTTGCAACTTCCGATTGATGCGCTGCTGCCCGCCATTCGCGCAGAGTTGCGGCACGCGCCGAACCTGATCGTCGAAGCGGCGCCGGGCGCGGGCAAAACTACCCGCGTGCCGCCCGCGCTGTTGGAAGACGTGGACGGCGAGATCGTTGTTCTCGAGCCCAGGCGCATTGCGGCGCGCATGGCTGCGCGGCGCGTAGCGCAGGAACTGGGCGAAAGCGTCGGGCAAACCGTTGGTTACCAGGTTCGCTTTGAACAGGCTGGGGGCCCGCGCACGCGCGTGCGCTTCGTGACCGAGGGCGTGCTCACACGGCGCTTGGTGAGTGGCGATGCAATGGAGCGCGTCGCGGCTGTCGTGCTCGATGAATTTCACGAGCGGCACATCGACACCGACCTGGCGCTGGCTCTGCTGCGGCGGCTGCAGCGGTCAGAGCGGCCGGACTTAAAGCTGGTGGTGATGTCGGCCACGCTCGATCCAGCGCCGGTGGCGGCGTTTCTCGGAGACGCGCCGGTGCTGCGCAGCGAGGGGCGGCTGTTTCCGCTAGAGACGATGTACACGCCGTATTCGGCGGCGCCGCTCGAAGAGCAGGTGGCGTCCGCGGTAGAAAGGCTCGGCGGCGATGCAGGCGACATGCTCGTTTTCCTTCCGGGGGCGGCCGAGATTCGCCGTACGGCGCGCGCATGCGAGGGTGTCGCACGCGGACGCGACCTGCTCATGCTGCCGCTCTATGGCGACCTCACGCCGGAGGAGCAGGACCGTGCGGTTGCGCCCGCGGCGCGGCGCAAGCTGATTCTATCCACTAATATTGCGGAAAGCTCGATCACGATCGACGGCGTGACGGCGGTAATCGACAGCGGGCTGGCACGTATTGCCGAGGACAATCCATGGACGGGGCTGCCGGTGCTGCGCGTTGCGCGCGTGAGCAAGGCGTCATGCACACAGCGCGCGGGCCGAGCGGCGCGGACAGCGCCCGGACGTGTTATACGGCTGTACACGCAGGACGACTTCGCGCGCCGCGCGGATCACGACGCGCCCGAAATACTGCGGCGCGAGCTGTCGCAAGTCTGTCTTGACCTGAAGGCGATCGGCGTCGATGATCCACGCGAAATCGAATGGTTGGATGCGCCGCCCGATGCCGCCGTAAATGCGGCCGAGGCGCTGCTGGAACGATTGAGCGCGCGCGGCGAGCGGGCCCGGCGCATGGCACGCCTACCGGTTCATCCGAGGCTCGCGCGGGTCGCAGTCGAAGGCGCAGATCGCGGTGTAGCGGAGGATGCATGCGCGGTCGCGGCGCTGCTCAGCGCCGGCGAGCGAACCGGTTCGGTGGACGTCCTACAAGCTGCGGAGCAGAGCGGAGGCGTTACGCGCGCAATCACGCGTCAACTGCAGCGGCTGCTGCGCGCGCCACGCGGCAGCAAAGATGATGACGCACTGCTGCAAGCGATTCTGAGCGGGTTTCCGGACCGCGTCGCTCGGCGGCGGCGCGACCGCCAAGTGCGGCTCGCGAACGGGATGGCCGCGGAGTTCGCGGGCGAGCCGCCCGTGTACGAGTTTATGTGTGTGCTGGATGTGGAGGACCGTCCCGAGAAACCGTTGCCCGTGGTGCGGCTGGCGAGCCGTATCGAACCGGAGTGGCTGCTCGACATGTTTCCCGAGCGCGTGACGGAACGCGCCGGTGTGGACTGGAACCGAGCGGCGGAACGAGTTGAGAGCGTGAGCGCGCTGCTGTACGACGGTCTCATGATCGAGGAAACGCGCTCCGGCGCGCCGGATGCGGAGCAGGCTGCGCGACTGCTCGCGGAGAAGGCTTTGGAAGCCGGGCTGGAGCGGTTTGTGGACCGCGAGGAACTGGCCGCACTCAATGCGCGCATGGAGTTCGCGGCGGAGCACGCGCATATCGAGAAGCCGGACGTCGCGACAGCACTTGCGGAGCTTTGCTACGGGCTGCGAAGCTTCGCGGAGCTGAAGGACGCCGCGCCGGGCTTGCTGCCATCGATTGCGGCGCGAGTCGGACCGGTGTTGGAGGAAGTTGCGCCTTTACGGGTGCGGCTGCCGAACGGCCGCGCGGTGCGCGTTCAATATGAGAGCGGGCGGCCGCCTTGGATTGCCTCGCGGCTGCAGGATTTTTTTGGCATGAAGGAGACACCGCGGGTCGCGCGCGGTGCAGTGGCGCTGGTGGTGCATCTGCTCGCGCCGAACCACAGGCCGGTGCAAACTACGACCGATCTGGCCGGGTTTTGGGAGCGGCTTTATCCGCAGGTGCGCCGGGAGCTGAGTCGAAGGTATCCGAAACACGCTTGGCCGGAGAAGCCGTGAGAACCGCCTGCGCTACGGGCTAACGAATGTCGAGCGGGAGCGGCACTTCGATAGTGCGCGGGGGCAGGCACTCGCGGTCGTTGCAGGCCTGGTACCGCACTTTGCCGGTGATGGTGGCGGGGCCTGGATGCGCGTTCGGATCGGCTTTGAATTTCGTAATTACGTCAAACGTGCCGCTGAAGGTTGCGAGCGGCTTCATCGAAAACGCGAAGCGCTCGTGCTTGGCGTGTGGGTAGACGGTCTGCTCCGGTTTCGCGGCGGCGCCGGTCCAGGTGACGCGCAGCGGGATAAGGTAGTCCTCTTCGGGCGCGTTGCTGTTCACGTGATAGCCGGGACGTACCGCCACCGGCAGCTTCACTGTGAACTCTTCACTGCGCTTAACCGAAATACGGGGGACCGGGCCGGCCGTGAGGACGTTGTTATTTTGCGCGATCAGGCACGATGCCGCCAGCGCCGTTGCTATTAGAAGCAGCAGGATTCGGCGCGGCCAGCAGCGTTTCGATCTCTTTCTGGAATCCATCTTTTCCGGTCTCCAGGCCAACGTGAACTTTCGCGATGCGGCCGTCACGATCGATCAGGAACGTAGTGGGCAGCGCATCGAGCCCGCCATAGAGCGCGCCGATGTGTTCGTTCCCGACCATCACGCGGTAGTTCATCTTGCGCTGTTCGATATAAGGCTTCACATCGTCCCAGCCGCCTTCGTCCATGGACACGCCCAGAACCGCGAAGCCGCGATTCTTGTACTTGTTCTCGAATTCCATGAACCAGGGGATCTCGATTTTGCAGGGGCCGCACCAGGTTGCCCAGAAATCGAGCAGCACCACTTTGCCGCGGTAATCGGACAGGCGCACGGTCGCGCCCGTGGAGTCTTTCAGCGTGAAATCGGGCGCTGCGTTGCGGTTGCCGGCCGTCTTCACCGACGCGGCGCTGGCCGTGCTCGGTGCATTCGAACAGCCGGTCGCGAGCAGAATTGTGAGAGCGGCGGCGCTGGCGCCGGCGCGGAAGCCGATCATGATTGGGGGTGCGCTCCTGTACCGATTATATCGGCCCTGCTTATTGTTTTATTCCTCAGTTCCGGTGGCTGCCGTCACGCCTTCGGTGGTGTGCGCCAGATAATATGCGTCGACGGGAAGAATACCGCCCCATTCTTTGACGAGCTCTCTGTACTTGCGCCCGACGGGCCGAATTTTGCGGTCGAGATCGTACAGCCCGAGCTCATTTACATTTCCGTTGTCCTCGCGCAGCTGGGTGTCCCAATCGACCTGATCGGTGAGGCTGTACCACGTGAAGCCAAGAATTGGAAAGCCGGCGGCTTTGAGCAGCAGCATGTTGCACCACTGCTTCCAGAGCCATGCCGGCGCTTTCCTGGGTTCGGCCAGGTTGGTTTCAGTGTGCATCACGGGCAAGCGGTAGCGCTCCGCATAATGCCGCGTCAGCACGTAGTAACCGAAGATCTCGCCTGGACGCTCATGGTGCTTCTCGTCGGCTTTTACCGTGTGTTCGTTGGTGAAGTAGTAGTCGTTGCCCATGACACAGTGCGGGCGCAGCGCTTCGCCGTGCTCCATGAACCAGTGGTACTCTTCGCGCGGCATGCCGTTGTCCATCAGGAATTCGTACATGCGCGATTCCACCTGATGGCCGTAACACAGATCGAACGATAGGAATCGCTGCTGGTTGAAGAACTCGGCGGTGTCCACGGCGGCGGGCGTAGCAGCGTGGTAAAACTGCGTCGCTTCGCTTTGCACAAACAGCATATTCGGACGGACTTCGAGAATTTCCTCTTCGGCCAGAATGGTCGCGCGGCACATGTGGCGCAGCGCGGTGACGAAGGCGGTGTCAGAGCGCATCCGCTCGTTCCACCAGCCTTGGCGCGCGGAGAAGTCCGCACACACCAGGACTTCGTTGACCGGCGTCACGTATCGCACGTGGTCGTAGCGCTTCACAAACGTGCGCGCGTAATCGGCGAACAGGCGCGGAAGATCGGGGTTCTGAAAATTGCCGATCCAGTCCGGCACGCCGAAGTGACACAGATCCGCGATGGGCGTGATGGCCAGCCGCCGCAGCTCGCCGAAGGTCTCGTCGCAGAAATGCCAGTCGTACTTGTCCGGCCCCGTGCTGACGGCGTAATACTGCGGCCCATAGCGTAGATAGTCGATGCCGAGGTCGCGCACGAGTTGGAAGTCCTCGCGCCAGCGCTTGTAGAAATAACACTTCGCCAACTCGTCTACGCGCTGATCGCGGCCGTCGCGGCCGGTAATCACCGGGAAGCTGTTCTCGATGCCGGTAGCAAACATGAAGCGATTGCTCGGCCGGTTCTTATGATGATGGATGCTCATGGCAGCAGATTGCCGGCGCCGTCGAACTGCAGCGGGGCGGGCGGGTCCTCTATGGTGAGGCGGGGATTGGCGTGAACGTCGTCGAGCAGCGCTTCCGACGCCCACAATTCGCTCAGCTCGGCGGTGCTGTGAATGCGGCACACGCGCGGCCGGCGGCCGGCGAGCGACGATTCGAGCGCCACCTCCATCGCTTCACGGTCGGATGACAGCGCGAGCGGCAGCGGGCCCTCGCGCGTGTTGCTGTCCGGTCCGAGCGACGTTATCAGATTGATGTAGGTGACCTGCGGATCGTAGCTGCGCGCGAAGCGGCCGGTGGTGAAATCCGCCATGCCGATGCCGAGGCCGTTGCCGAGCGATGCCTCCGTAAGCGAGAGCACCGCGATGCGCTTGTAGTCGGGAATGTGTGGGCCATCGGTATGGCGCCAGCGGCCGATGATGTTGGGATCCATGCCGGCGCCGGAAATGGTCTTGCCGAGTTCGTCGACGACCAGCAGGTCGAGACTCTCGAATGGAATTGTAGCCAGATGCGCCTTGGCGATGTTCAGCAGCCGCATGTCGGCTTCAAGGAAGGCGTCGTAGCTGGGCGGCACGGCTTCGATCGCGACGGGTTTGCGGAACGCGTTTTCGACCACTGCGGCGCCGAACAGCACGTTCGCTTTTGCGAGCTGAAGTTCGGGCACCGCGCGCACGGAGTCCCACAGGCCGTGGCTATGCGCCTGCTGCGCTCCGGGCTGTTTCCCGAGGCCGATGGTGCACATCTTGAGGAGGCCGGAGGCGAGCTCACCGGCGGAGTCGGGGTGCGTTTTAGTGCGGCCGAGCACGATGATGCCGTCGGCCTGGGAGGCGATGCGGTCCAGGTGCGCGTGGGCGCCGTTGGCGGCGGGACCGAGGTCCACGGTTTCCATGCCCGCGCGGATCGGCGCGCCCACGGCGTCTTCACTGACGCCTAAACGGCGCAGGATTTCGCGCTGGCCTTCGGAGGTGGCGCCGCCGTGACTGCCCATGGCAGGAATGATGAACGGCTCACCCTCGCACATTTTGACTGCGTCCGCGATGCCGCCGAGCAGTTCCGTGAACTCGCCAATGCCGCGGCTGCCGGCGGTGATCGCGACGCGGGCGCCACTGGCGATTTTCTGGCGTAGGCCGGCGGCGAGCAGCTTTTCGCGGATGTCGGCGCGGGGGTCGGCGATGTGGGTTGTGTTCAGGTGCTGGTAGACGCGCGCCATCGGCGGCAGGGGCCGGCGCGGCAGCGGCATAACGGGCAAGCCGGATGTGGACATTCCCACCCCGTTGACGCCCGCAGGCCGAAATCGTTGCCCGGCAGTAGAATAAGGGACGTATGCGGTGGGCGTCTGTAGCGGTTTTAGCGGCGTGTTTGCTGCACGGGCAGACGGCTAAACCAGGCGACGGTGTGCCCTGGACGTGGCAGAAAGAGCTGGCGCTCGGGCACGCGATGGAAGCTCGCGCCGCCGCGCAAGCGCCGCCACTGCAGGACGCCCGCGCGACAGCTTATATCGGTGCGATTTTCGTGCGATTGCGGGCGCAGTCGCCGGTGGCGCATCCGATGACGCTGCACGTTCGGCGGAGTGAGAAAGCGTTCGCGGAGGCGTTGCCGGGCGGGGCGATTTACATCAGCACCGGTTTCATTGGCAGGTTGCGGGATGAGTCCGAGCTGGCAGGCATACTGGCGCACGAACTGGCGCATTACGAGGTCGGGTTCGCACACGCCAACTCCGGTCCGATGCCCATGGTCATCGTGGGATGTTTGTTCGGCAAAAGTGCAATAGCGGCGTTCTCCAGCCTTTCGGACGCGCTACGCGATACGGAACTGCGCGCCAATGTTGCGGCGCTGAAATATGTGCGGGCGGCGGGCTACGATCCGGCGGGCCTGCTGGCGTTCGAATTCCGGCGGCTCTACGCGCGTCCGGGGCTGCAGCGTGTGCTGCCGGGCGAAGACCTGATTCCGATGCAGCAGGAAATCGACCGGGAAACATTGACGCGCGAATTGGTCACGAATACTTCGGAATTTCAGCAAATTCGTGAGGCGCTGGTACCGCCGGCAGAGCGGCGGCCCGTCGATAACGAACTGCGGCGTCCATTTCTGACGAGTAAGCCATAGAGGTGCGTTGGCGGGAGTGGGGCACAGGCTGAAACCTCAGGCTGTCGACTTGTACCACATCGAAGGAGCGCTTGAAAAGCGTAGTCCACGCACCGCGGCTCAACCGCAACGACGTTCCTTACGGCCCTACCCCGCAGCGTGGCGGCAACACGCCGTTAGAGCTATCGGCTGCAGTCCGGGCATCGGCGGTGCGCGACGCAGTCTGGAGTGGCCAATCGGCGAAGCCGGGCATAGGCTACAAGGAACTGTTTCTCGCCACTGGCCGCTGCAGAGTCGAATCGCCCAGGCGCTGAGAGACGGCCGGAAAGACCCGCCGCCCCAGGCCGGGAGCTAAGCGGGGATGAGTGCGGCAATAGGCGCACGTGGAATGGCCGCGACCAGCGCTTGCGTGTACGCGTGGCGCGGATCGCAGAACAGCGCTTCGGGAGCGCGGTCTTCGACGATGCAGCCGCCGTGAAGCACCGCGATGCGGTGGCAGATGGAAGCGAGCGACAACAGGTCGTGTGAGATGAACAGAAGCGCGGCGCCAAGTTCACGGTTGAGCGTACAGAACAGTTTTAGGATTTCGGCGGCCGTGAGCGGATCGAGCGCGCTGGTGGCTTCGTCGGCGACGATGAGACGCGGCCGGTGCAAAATCGCAAGTGCAATCGCGACGCGCTGCGCCTGCCCGACGCTGATCTGAAGCGGGCGACGTTGCAGGATGGCTTCGGGACCGGTAAGGCGCGCGAGTTGGAGCGCTTCGATGGCGGCTTCGCGCCAGGCTCTTCGCGCGCTGCGGCTGGGGCAGTGGGCGCGCCAGGCTTCCTCGAAATGTTTGCCGATCGAAAGTGCGGGGTTGAGCGCGGCGACCGGGCTCTGCGGGACGAGGGCGATGTCGCGGCCTCGGAGACGGCGCAGCGCTTTTTCCGGCATGGTGAGCAGATCGCGGCCGTCGAACGCGGCATGTCCTGACGCACGCGCTTTTTTGAAGCGCAGCAGGCCGAGCACGCAGGCGGCTAAGGTGCTTTTGCCAGCGCCGCTTGCGCCGGCCAGGCCGACCAGTTCGCCGGGTGCAATTTGCAGATTTACGGCGTCGAGCACGTGACGTTCGCCGTAGAAGACGTCCAGGTTCAAGTCGAGCAGCGCAGTCATGCGGTTGCCCTTCCGCCGCACAGGCTTTGTAGTGCCGCGAGCAGCAGCACGAGCGCAATCGCCGGAGCCAGAACCGCCGGCTGTGCCGCAATCGTGGTCCAACTATCGGCTTCGCGCAACATCGAGCCGAGTGACGGCAATGGCTCGGCCGCGCCCAGTCCGAGTAAGCCGAGATTGGCTTCGCTGACAATAAAGAGCGGGAGGGAGATCCAGAACTGCGCGGCCAAAACGGGCCGTAGATTCGGGAGCACGTGCGCGCGCAGAATTCGCCACGGCGGCAGTCCCGCGGTGCGTGCCTGCAAAACGTAATCGGATGTTGCGGCACTTCGCGCTGCCGCGCGCACCACACGCGTCGACTGCACCCACCCAAGGCAGGCGAGCAGGGCAAAGGTCGCGGCCAGCGAGCTTTCGGGCGATGCGTTCAGCGGCACGAGCGAACGCACCGCAAGCAACACGAACAACCACGGGACTGTCATGAAGAGATCCGTGATGGCGAGAATCGTTCTATCCACGCGGCCGCCGGCAAACCCCGCGGCGCCGCCCGCCACGGCGGAAATCGCCACCGCGGCGGCACAGGCCGCGGGTGCGAGAACCAGCGCCACCCGGAGCGCGGTAAGGAGGCGGGCGAAGCGGTCACGGCCGAGCTCATCGGTGCCCAGCGGAAATTCGCGCGACGGCGGCGCCGATATCGCCTCGCGCGATTGCTCATCATATCCGTGCCGCGCGACCGCGCTGCCGCCCAGCGCCGCAACTGCCGCCACTGCCAGGATGACGATTGCGCTTATGCGGCCGGCTCGCGCCATGGCGTCCCTCCGGCAACGGCATTGGCCGTCACGGTTGCCAATGCAATCAGCCCCGTCACGCCGGCCAAAAGCGGCATGTCACGGCTGAGTGCCGCTTTCCAGGCCAACTGTCCCAATCCGGGTATGTCGCAAATGGTTTCGATGGGTATCGCGGCGCCGACCCCGATGCAAACTGCCATGGCCGCCACGGCGGCAAGTTCCGGCGCGGCGGGAAACAGCACGTGCAGCCATAGCACCCGCCACGGCCGGATTCCGCGGGCTTCCGCCATCTCCCGGTGCGGAGCGTTGCCATGTGTCTCGATAACGCCGCG
The DNA here is from genome assembly GCA_025929455.1 of Bryobacteraceae bacterium. The sequence goes on from JAICMB010000030.1 coordinate 12,649, forward strand.
CGCATAAGTGAATACGTGCGGAAATGTGACAACCGCGATGGCCCAGCGGGCGTCCATGCCCGTCCATAAGAAGATCAATGCGACAACCGCCGCGGGAATGGCCAGTATGGACGCGCTGGTTGTCGCGAGGGCTGCAGCCGGCCCGCGGCTTCGGATCCCGAATGCGAGCAGCGCGGCGGTCAAACCGCAAATCGAAGCCGCGGCCGCGCCGCCCACGACAGCGCCGGCCGTTAGCGCGGCGCGTTCCGCAACCAGTTCGCCGACAGGACGGTTGAATGCTCGCGAGGTGCCAAAGTCACCGCGCAGGATGCCGCGTGCGTATCGCGGAATAAAAATCCACGCGCGTGAGTTGTGCAAGTTTTCCGCCCGCAGTGCGTCATGAGTTGCGCGGTTCAAACCCGCATCGAGCGCGCGGTCGTCCACGGCCGACCCCGGCGCATACTGCACCAGCACCGCGCCGATCATAACCGCGACAGCGGCGATGGCAACAGCCCGCGACAGCA
>JAICMB010000411.1 GCA_025929455.1 Bryobacteraceae bacterium
AGTTTTACGCGCAGCGGACGCTCACCAAGGCCGCGATCACGCCCGACGATCAGGCCGAAGCGGTGTTCTTCCTGGTAAGCGAGCGGTCGGCGAAAACCACCGGCCAAATCCTGCCCGTCGATGGCGGCCTGACAGAAGCGTTCGTGCGCTGACCGTAACATATCCTGGCTGTGGAAGCTGAGGGCATGGACTTGACTGCTGAAATCGCAAAGAAGGTTGCGGAGCTTCCCTCAGAGTTGCAGGAGCAAGTACTGCGGTTTGCGACGTCGTTGTCGCGGACGCGCGTAGGCGAGAAAGGCTCAACTCTGCTCCCCTTCGCGTCGTCGCTAGATCCTGTTTCGGCTCAGGAGATGGCGCAGGCGATTGGGGAGGAGTGCGAGCGCATTGAAACGGCCGAGTAATACGGATGGCTTAAAGACAAGCTCAGAAAAAAGTGCCGCTTGCTTCGCGAAGACGACATTTGGATTGCTGCTTCGGCGGTGAGCTACTCGTTGGTGCTTGTCACTCGTGACCAGCACTTCGAGCAAGCTGATGATCTCGAGACGGTCGATCGGGCGGCGCAGCTAGCGTAGACGCCCTACTTCTTCTCTTCAAAATTCAGCGAAGCCGAGTTCATGCAGTAGCGCATGCCGGTTGGACGTGGGCCGTCCGGAAACAGATGCCCCAGGTGCGCATCGCAGCGTGCGCAGAGGACCTCAACGCGGCGCATACCGTAGCTGTTGTCCTCGTGCGTAGCTACATGCTCGTGCGAGATGGGCTGGTAGAAACTCGGCCAGCCGGAGCCCGATTCGAACTTGGTGTCCGATTCGAATAACGGCAGGCCGCAGCACGCGCACCTGTACGTACCGGCGGCGTGATTATTCCAATAGCGCCCTGCGAACGCGGGCTCGGTACCCTTCTCGCGCGCCACATTGTATTGCTCCGGCGTAAGCTGCGCGCGCCACTCTTCCGCCGATTTTTCTACTTTCTCCACGACAGTGTCCTCTCAATATGGCCAGCCGCGCGTCGGGAACCCGCGCGACCGCTTGCGGCTCGGCAACGGCCCGGCGCCGCCGGTATTCGAAGCCTGTGGCATCGGATGGCTGAAGTCCAACTCCGAAGCAGTGAACGAAAGCGGCCGGTCCAGCACCATTTCTATCGTGCTCCCCTGGGCAAGCACGGCGTCGGGACCGCGCGAAACGAGCACCCCGATCAACCCGCCGACGGCTCCCGCGGCCGCACCGATGCCCAAGCCCTGGCCGACGTGCCCCGCGGCGGCTCCCGCGACAGTACCTAAGCCCGCACCCGCGCCCGCCGATTCCGCGATAACGCGCGCGTCTCCACCCTTGTCGCCTTCGCTTTTGATTTTGCCTTCGCTCTTATCCAACTCTTCGTTCGCGCGTCCGTCGAGGCCGGTGATGCGTGCACGAAAGTCGCGCGTGACGCCATTCGGCAGCGTGAGCGAATCGAACCGCACGTACATTTCCCCGCGCCCGCGGACCCGGCCCGGACGCTTTACGTACGTGATCGTCCCCGACACATAACTGCCGGGCGGAATGACGATACGGCCATTCGCCAGAATGGGAAAGACGGTCTGCATATAGACGCTGTCACCCACGGCGGCGCTCTTGGTGCTCGGACTGTTAATGAGGCCGAGCGGGATGCGCGTCCCGCTCGCGACCGTAAACTCGCTGGCCGCCGGCGCGGACTGCTTCAGCGAGCCCGTTTGCGCCCATACGCCTGACGCGCCCAGGGCGGCCATGGCCAACAAAAAACACTTCATCAGAACCACTATTGATGTGTACCGCGCCTTGCAGGTTGCGTGCAGATATCACACACTCCGCCGCTTCCAGGTCCCGCGCCGGAACCACAGCACGCCGAGTCCCGCGAGCACGGAATCGCCAGTTACGACCGACCAGAAGGCTCCGCTCACGCCCAGACTGGTGTGCAGGCTCAGCGCATACGCCAGCGGCACCTCGATCACCCAGAACGCAATAATGTTGAGCACGGTCGGCGAATAGGTGTCGCCCGCGCCGTTCAGTGCCGCCGTGATGACCATCCCGTACGCATAAGAGACGTTGCCGAAGCTGAAACAGCGCAGCGCTCTCGCCGCAAGTGGCAGGACCGCGGGATCGTCCGTGAACAGCGCCACGATAGGTCCCGCGAAAACGATGAACAGCACGCCGACGCCGCCCAGAAACAACATATTGATCAAGCCGGTGCGCCACGCCGAGTATTCCGCGCGATCCGGCTTGCCCGCCCCGAGATTTTGGCCCACTAGCGTTGCCGCCGCGTTGCTTAGTCCCCAGGACGGCAGAATAACGAAGATCAATATTTTAATCGCCAGCGTGTTGGCCGCCACCGCCGCGCTCCCAAAGGTAGCGATGATGCGCACGACGCAGATCCAGCTTCCCATTTGCACCAGGTACTGGAAAATGCCGCCGCCCGACAAGCCCAACAGTTTGCCGATCAGGCGCAAGTCTACGCGCAGATCGCGCGCGCGGACCGCCACCTGGCTGCGGCCCGACGTCAGCACGTAAATCTGAAACAGCACGCCCACGCCGCGGCCGATGGTGGTGCCGACTGCCGAGCCCGTGATTCCGAGATGCGGAAACGGACCCAGTCCGAAGATCAGGCACGGGTTCAGCAGAAGGTTGATGCCGTTTGAAATCCACAGCGCGCGCATGGCGGTGGCCGCGTCGCCCGCGCCGCGAAACACGGCATTGATAAGGAACAGCAAGAAAATGGTGGCCGAGCCGCCCAGGATGGTGCGGGTGTAGCCGGTCCCGATGGCGACCACATGATCGGAGGCGCCCATGAGCCGCAGCAGGTCAGCCGAAAAAACGAAGCCAATTCCGGCCGTAACTGCAGACAAAATAACGCCGATCAGAATAGCCTGCACCGCCGCCGAAGCCGCTTCGTCCTCACGTTTCTCGCCGATACGCCGCGCGACCATGGCAGTTGCGGCCGCGCTCAGTCCGAGGGCGATGGCGTACAACACGGTGAGCGCAGTTTCGGTCAGGCCCACGGTCGTGATGGCGTCCGAGCCCAGGTGCGCCACCCAGAAGACGTCGACGACGCCGAACAGCGACTCCATGAACATCTCGAGCACCATCGGGATGGCGAGCAACACGATGGCCCGGTCGATGGTTAGTTCGGTGTAGTCCTGCCGGCTCCCCGCGATCGCCGCCCGAACTACGGCCCAAACGCTGCCGCCCGCCGGCGCTTCCTGCGGGGTCATTCTGCGAGGGTAGCGCGTGTACTACTACATCCAAATTTCTCTCCAGACCCGCTCTGGACGCGCCGCTGTTTTCATCAGCGTTGTTGCGCACACTGTCCCGAGCGAGCAGCGTAGCGCCATAGAAGCCGAACCTGGTGCGGCGGCCGAGGCGGGTTTGGCAACCCGCCGCAGGCTGCCAGCCTGCCCCACGTGTGCTACGGTGCCCGTTCGACTACATTGAGCACCTGGTTTGTCTTGACGTGGTGGAGGACTTGGCGCGTGCCGCTGGGCCACGCGATGTCGACTTCGGCCGCTTCCGTTGCGCTGCCGAGGCCGAAGTGCACGCCGAACAGGCTTGACGACGCGTATCCCACGCTGCTCGTCATGTGACTCGTTTGCGTGCCGATGCGCACGCGCGCGCCGATGCCGTCGCGGTTGCTACCTGTGCCGCGCAGCTTCAGAATCAGCCATGAGTTGGCGGCGGGCGTGATGTTGTGCAGCAGCTCCGGCGCTTCGCCGAGGGCGGTCACGACCACATCGACGCGGCCGTCGCCATCAAAATCCGCGAATGCGCAACCCCGGTGCGCACGCGCCACCATCATATCCGGACCGGCCTCGCGCGAGACATCCGCGAACGCCTTGCCGCCGCGGTTCCTGAACACCGCGTTGTGCTGCTTATATTCCGTCGCTTCAAAGGCTTGCACTCGATCGCTGACGTGCGAATCGGCCGCAAAAATATCTTTCCAACCGTCGTTATCGAGGTCCACCAGGCCCGTGCCCCAGCCGCTGTAGATACGGCTGAGCGCG
>JAICMB010000220.1 GCA_025929455.1 Bryobacteraceae bacterium
TATCCCCGGCGAATTCCTGCACCGCCACCCATTCCCCGGACCTGGGCTGGCGATTCGGTGCCTGTGCTCGGAGGCGACGGTCGCCACGGCACCACGAGCGGGCGGCTGGATGTTACCCGTGCGCAGCGTCGGTGTGCAGGGCGATTCGCGCAGCTATCGCGGGGTGCTCGCCGTTGAACAATTCATCGGCGATGCCGAAGCCAGTGCGATCGTGAACGGCGACGCCGAAGTGAATCGCGTTGTCGCGCTGTGCGGCGCGTGCGCTCCGCTTGCAAACATGCGCTCGCAGCCGGCGTTTCTTTCGCGCGAACGGCTGGAACGCCTGCGCCGGTGCGATGCCATCGTCCGCCGCCGTAGTGACGAGACCGGGTTCGATGCGCGCGTATGGCAGATGCCCGTGGTGCTGATCCCGGTGGGCACGGCCGATGCGCCGGATTCGATCGTGCTGCGTCCGGTGGATTCTGTGGACGGTATGACGGCGCAGGTAGTGCGCATGCCGCACGAGCTGCTGTCGGGAATCGTTGACGAGTTGAGGTGCGTGCCGGGCGCCTGTGGCGTGTTCTACGACCTGACGAATAAACCGCCGGGCACTATCGAGTGGGAATGATGCGCGCTAGCGCTCGTGCGTCAGCCGGTCGTACGTAAACCCGCCTGTCGAGGGCGCACCGGCGACGACCGTTACCTCATCGTTCCAGAAGCGGTGCCGGGGAACCCGCGGTGTCGATAATGCGCCTGCCGGAATAACGAGCACCGGACCGCGGCGCGCACGCAAGTAGGGACGCGACAGATGTGAATAGGCCGCCTGCTGGTATATCGTGGCGGGCTCAGCGACCTTTGCCGTACCGCTGCATGGGGGCGGCACGACATTCGTTTGCACGCCGGTTCCAACAGCCGGCCGCTCCGACGCAGCGGTGGGGTCCGCATTTGTTTCTGGATTGGCGTACGTAGCGCGCGCCGCTGGATAATACGTTCCCGCGTGCGCCGGTTCCGGCTTACGCGCCCAACCCAGCGCCGCTATGGCTGCAAGCACGAGATAACCCGCGATGACAAGTCCCCGCCTGGTATTCACAGTCATTCCCCTCCACATTACTGGGATGCCGCGCCGCGGTCGCGTGTTGCCGCTTTGTTCGTCATCCAAGTAACGAAAATTGGCACCCGCGTTGCAGTAGACAGGCCAGCCGCTCTGGTGTGAGGAGCTATCTCTATGATTGAAACACCCGATCGCGAAATCCTTACACCCCACCGGCCCGGAGGCGGCAAAAAGAATCTGCTGCTCCTGATGGCGCTGCTTTGTATTGCCGGTATCATCATTTTCGCCATAGTAGCCAGCGTCAGCGCCAATTCGGACACGCTGTACCCGGTCCGCGTAAACGGACGTTACGGTTACATCGACCGTTCAGGCCAGCTCGCGATCCAGCCACAGTTCGATCAGGCGGGTCCATTTGCCGACGGCCTGGCTCCGGTCGCGTTCGGAAAAACCTGGGGCTACGTCGACCGCCGCGGTAAACTCGCCATCCCGCTGCAATTCGACATGGCCGGCGCGTTCGCCGGCGGACGGGCGCTGGTCGGCATAGGACCGCGCCTCGGGTTCATCACGCGCGATGGTAAGTTTGCGATCAACCCGCAGTACACCGGCGCGGGCGAATTTCATAATGACTTGGCGCCAGTCGTCGTGAACGGCAAGTGGGGCTTTATCGACAGCGATGGGAAACTGGCGATCAGCCCGCAATTCGAGGAAGCAGGCGACTTCTCGGAAGGCCTGGCGCTGGTGCGCATCGGCAATCTGTACGGGTACATCGATAAGAACGGAAAAATGGTCATCAATCCGCAATACGGCGCTGCCGGCGAATTTGGCGACGGCCTGGCTCCAGTTCGGATCGGTGGGAAGTTTGGATACATCGATAAGTCCGGCAAGGTGGCGATCAACCCGCAATTTGATTCCGCGGGTAATTTCTCCGATGGTGCGGCGCCGGTTGCGATAGCGAGCCGGTTCGGGTTTATCGACAAAGACGGCAAGTTTATTGTGAATCCGCGGTTCGACGACGCCGGCGAATTTGTGGCCGGCGTTGCGCCGGTTTGGAGCGGCGGCCGCGAGGGCTATATCGATAAATCCGGCAGGTTCATTTGGAATCCGGTAGGCTGACCGCTGCTAGCGGCTCATAGAAACTTAGGGTATTGCTGCCCTGCTTCAGTACGCGCGTCCTCGCCAGGACACCGTAATGTTCCGCGAGGCTCATGTGCGTGTCATGCTGTGCGACGGCGAGCTTTGTGCGGCCCGGTACTCCTGCGAGCTCCAGCGCCGTCGCGTACTCTTTCGCCGCTTCATATGGTGGGTCGAGGAACAACACGTCGGCGTCGATGCGCTCCAGCACCGGTGCGATTTTCGATGTGAACAACTGTGCGCGCGATTCCACCCCAAGCGACTGCAGGTTGCGGCGGATCACCTCCGCGGCCGCGCGGCTGCGTTCGATGAAGATGACGCGTTCCGCCCCACGGCTAAGCGCCTCGATCCCAACCGCACCCGTGCCCGCGTACGCATCCACGAAGACCGCACCGGCAATACGCGGCGCGAGCACATTGAACAGCGTTTCACGCAGCCGGTCCGGCGTGGGACGAGTGGAAAGACCCGGCAGCGTGGCGAGTCGGCGGCTGCGAAACTCCCCCGCGATGACGCGCATCAGCCCACTTGCACCAGCGCGTACCGCCGTTGCCAATGCTCGCGCAGATAAGCGATCGATCGCCGCAGGTGTTCCGAAGATGGCGGGTTCTCGATGTACGCGATGGCTTCGTTTCTCGCGGCCTCAAGCACGTCGTGGTCGCGAATGATGTTCGCGATGTGCAGTGCCGGAAGGCCCGACTGCCGCGTTCCGAAAAACTCACCCGGCCCGCGCAGCTTCATGTCCATCTCGGCAATGTAAAAACCATCGCTCGAGTCCACCATCGTGCGGATGCGGTCGCGAGCGGTCTCGTTCAGCTTGCCGGTCACGAGAATGCAGTAGCTCTGTTCGCCGCCGCGGCCGACGCGCCCGCGCAACTGATGCAACTGCGCGAGCCCGTAGCGTTCCGCTTGCTCGATCACCATCACGGTCGCGTTCGGCACGTCTACGCCCACTTCGATGACGGTGGTCGCAACGAGGATCGAGATTCCGCCGCGTTTAAACGTGTCCATAACCGCCTCTTTTTCCGAAGACTTCAGCTTGCCGTGCAGCAGCCCGACGCGCATGTCCGGGAACACGCGCGTAGACATGTGCTCATACATCTTCTGCGCGGCTTTGACAGCTTGCGTTTCGGATTCCTCGATGACCGGATACACGACGTAGGCCTGCCGCCCGGACTCGATCTGCCGCTTGACGAAGCTGTAAACGCGCTCGATCTGGTCTTCGGTGACATGCGACGTCTTGATCGGCTTGCGGCCCGGCGGCATTTCGTCGATCACGGAAACGTCCAGATCGCCATACACGGTCAGTGCCAGCGTCCGCGGAATCGGGGTGGCGGTCATCACCAGTACGTCCGGATGCACACCTTTTTCGAACAGTTTCAAGCGCTGCAGCACGCCGAAGCGGTGCTGCTCGTCGACAATCGCGAGACCGAGGCGGCGGAACTCGACATCTCCTTCGATGAGCGCGTGCGTGCCGATGGCGACATGAGCAAGTCCGCTGGCCAGCAGTTTCTTAAGCTGCGTTTTCTCGCGCGGCGTTGACGAGCCGGTCAGCAGCACCGTCACGTAGTCGAGCTTATCGAACAATCTATTGAAGTAGAGATAATGCTGCGCGGCCAAAATTTCGGTCGGCGCCAGCACGACCACCTGATACCCGTTCTCGATCGCAACGACCGCCGCCTCCGCCGCCACCAGGGTTTTCCCGCTGCCGACGTCACCTTGCAGCAGGCGATTCATCGGATGCGGTTCGTGCATGTCCTGAGCAATCTCGCCCAATACCCGCTTCTGAGCGCCGGTAGGCTTGAACGGCAGCATGCTCTTGATCCGATCGCGCACGCGCTCGTTCAGCTCGAACGAGATGCCCGGCTGCAGCCGCGCTTTTGCGCGCTTCAAAGCCAGGCCACATTCGAGCCAGAAAAACTCCTCGAATATCAGCCGGAACTGCTGCGGCGAACGAAACGCGTTGAGTAACCGCAGGTCGGCGTCCTCGGGCGGAAAGTGCGTGTAGCGAATCGCGTTCCAGCGGTCCGGCAGCTTCAGGCGCTCGCGGATGTGCTGCGGCAATTCATCGGCAATGGGTTCCACACTGTTCAGCACGCGATCGAGCAGGACGCGAAACACACGCGTCGTAATCTTGCCCGCGGCTTCGTAGATCGGCACCACGCGCCCGGTATGCAGCGCCACATCGCCGTCCTCATCGGCCGTGAGCGCTTCAAATTCCGGATGCATCATCATCAGATCGCCGGTGTAGCTGTCGAGTTCGATCTTGCCGTACAGCGCGACGCGCAGACCCGGCGTGAACTTATCCGCAAGATAACCGGCATGGAACCATTTCGCGACCAGGCGCTCACTCGATCCGTCGCCGAACACCGCCTCGAACAGGCCGAGGTTTTTCCGGCGGAAGCCGGACACCTTCGCCGACTTCACCTCCGCGACGACGGTGGCCATCTCGCCGGGTGCGAGTTGTGCGATGGTTTTGACGTTGCTGCGGTCTTCGTAGCGGAACGGGACGTAGGAGAGGAGATCCTCGACGACCTGCAACCCCTTGCTCTCGAGCACGTCCGCGCGTGCAGGCCCGACGCCTTTGACGTATTTCAGAGGGGTCGCAAGGTCGAGCGGCAATTCACAGTTTAGCGTGTGGGGTTTCTGCGCCAAGCGGCGTGAGAGTTGATCACGGGCCGGACACTACTACAGTTGACTCGGTTTTCTGCTTCCGTTTGGATGAGGCACGTTTCCGTAGCTTACGTACGGGCTTCAAACGGAAAAGCCCGGGGGAAACGCCCGGGCCATCCAATTTGCGAAGCAGAAAGGGGTGACTTTTATGATCGCCCTGCTGGTGAAGATACGGCTCGCTTTCGTGGGCCGTGCTACGGCACTGATCATCTGGCGCAAGCGCTAGACGGTCGGTGACCGAGCGGGATCGGGAACTCACCGGGTTTCCGGTCCTGCCACTAGCGATTGTACACGATCGTCCGTGCCGATTCCAGTGAAATTGCTGGTATTACTCATGTATTTCTGAGGCGTATAGCGGCCTCGTGAGACTTGATCGCGCGCCCGCCACTACTACAGTTGACTCAGTTTTCTGCTTCCGTTTGGATGAGGTAGGTTTCCGCAGCTTGCACGTGGGCTTCAAACGGAAAAGCCCGGGGTCAACGCCCGGGCCATCCAATTTGTGAAGCAGAAAGGGGTGATTCTTATGATCGCCCTGCTGGTGAAGCTACGGCTCGCTTTCGTGGGCCGTCTTACGGCACTGATTATCTGGCGCAAGCGCTAGACGTCAGTAGACGGCGCGGGGTCGGGAGTTTAGCCTCTCCCGATCCTGCCACTAGCGATTGTACACCACCATTCAAGAACTTACCAGCCAAACTTGCTCATCGCGCGACGACTCGCCGACCGCCCGCCTAACCGCAACCGGAATCGTCCCGCAAACGTCGGTTGTACGGCGAGTTTTTGGCGTACAATGGAGGCAGTTTCTTTCGGTGGTGTTTCCATGAGAAGAAGTGTATTCCTTGTCACTATTTCGGCCGGTGTAGTTCTACTGCTCGCGCCACCCAGCCAGGCCGCTAAGAAAAAGGATGACTCCGGCAACGGGGAAACCATCGCTAAGCCGCTCACGGAGAAGCAGAAGCGTAAGAAAGAGGAGAAGCTCCGCAAGGAGCTGGAAACGCCCTACAAGAAGTGGCTGAACGAGGACGTCGCCTATATCATCACCGATGAAGAAAAGGCGGCTTTTAAGCGCCTGCAGACTGACGAGGAACGCCAGCAGTTTATTGAGCAGTTCTGGCTCCGCCGCGATCCCACCCCCGACACCGAAGAGAATGAATACAAGGAAGAGCACTACCGCCGCATCGCATACGCGAACGAGCA
>JAICMB010000052.1 GCA_025929455.1 Bryobacteraceae bacterium
CGGCTCCATCATCTGTTCATACAAGCGCTGAATCACGGGGGCCATTTTGATAAACACCGTGCCGGCGATCACCATAAGGTCCGCTTCGCGCGGCGTCCCGCGGATCACTTCCGCACCGAAGCGCGAGATGTCATATTTGCTGGTGATACTGGTGGCCATTTCCACGAAGCAGCAGGAGAGGCCGAAATTGAAGGGCCAAATCGAATTCTTGCGCCCCCACGCGAGCATGCGGTCAAGGCTGGTGAGAAGAATGTTCCGGCGCACCGTCTCTTCGAACGGCTCAATGCGCGCGAGTTGTGTGGCAGTGTCGGCCGTCGGTGTCACGGTTTCCGGCCCGTCTGCGTGCCGGGCGCCCACTCGAGCGCGCGGATACGCCACAGGTATGCGAGCGCGACCAGTAGGATGCCGATAAAGACTAAAAGTTCCCAGAATCCCGTCCAGCCCACCTCGCGGACGGCCACTGCCCACGCAAATAGGAACGCTGCTTCCAGATCGAAAATCACGAAGAAAACCGCGGTCAGATAAAACTTGGCCGAGAAGCGCACGCGCGCCGATCCTTCCGGCAGGATCCCGCTTTCGTATGGAGATCCTGTCGCGTGCTCATGGTGGCGCTGACCGAGCACATAGGAGGCAGCCAGCATGCCGCCGACGATCACGATTACGATCGCAACGTAAATGCCGAATGGCCAAAGGGGTACCGTCGCGTTCATTTCTGGTTCCGGTGATAGGATCCTGGCGGCGTCCGAAAGCTGATCGCCAGGCGATTCCAACCGTTAATCGCGATAACCGCCATTGTCAGGTACACCAGTTCCTTTTCGGAGAAGTGCGCGCGAGCCTCGTCGTAGACGTAATCGGGCACGTGTCCTTTGCTCACCTCGGTAACGGCCTCTGTCCATGCCAGCGCGGCGCGCTCCCGGTCCGTGAAGAACGGGGTCTCTCTCCAGGCGGACAGCTCCAACAGACGCTGCGTGCTTTCGCCCTCTGCCAGTGCGTCCTTGGAATGCATGTCGATGCAGTAGGCGCAGCCATTCATTTGCGATGCACGCATTTTCACCAGCTCGAGCAGCGGCTTTTCGAGACCCGAGCCACGGACGTAGTCCTCCAGGCCGCGCATGGCGTGTATGGCGTCCGGCGCACTTTGTGCGTAGTGGATCCTTTGTTCTGGCATTGCGGCGTTCGCGCTTACCCTATTGATTGAGCGCCACGCCTGCGATTGATCGCAACTAAAATCGTTTTGGTTTCGCCGGCGCTCTCCCGCTGGAACGCGAGTACCGTGACAGCAAAGGTGAGATCCAGCACTACACTCGCACCTGCAAAGGTCAGCATAAGGGCTGCGGCGGCGGCGGGCACAAGCGCGGCTCCGCTGTGACGCGGAACCGCGCCGCTCGCTCCGTACTGGATTCGCCCCATCCAGCCGTCGCGAAATCGAAAATCCTCTAAATTAACTTGTGAAGGGCGTTACCGGCGGTAGCCGTAACCATTGCCGCGCTCGTATCCGCGGCTTGCGCGAAAATCGCGCAGACGGTTGGCGTCATTCTGCAATGTCGATCCTAACTCGTATGGAACGCGCCGGTGATCGACAACTTTCTGTAGATGTTCGATCGCGCTATCCAGGTGACCTTTGTTGAATCGCCCGCGCGACAAGTCGCGCTGGAAGTCGAACAAGTCGCGTCGCGCATGTTCCAGCGATCGCCGTTCGCCGCCGCGGAACGGAAACGAGAGTGCGCGGTCGATGTCTGACTGCACGCGGCCTAAAACGTCCATTCTCTCGCCGCGGCCGGACCGGTCATAGCGCGCATCGCGGTCATTATACGGGCGATTGTTATACGGCCCGTACACCTGCGCGCTCGCGGCCACTCCCGCCACGATCGCGCCTCCGACTACCAACTTATGAAGCAGGTTTCGCATTGGTAACGCCTCCCACTGTTTTCGACGGCATGTCACGCGCATGCGCTTCGCTACCGCGCATATATGAACAGCACATTAATGTGAAGCGCATTTCACGTAAAATTTCTTCATGACTATTGCATTGCTGTTCGCGAGCGCAGCTCCGGGCGGCGCGTTGTCGGCGATCCTACATGAGCGTGAATTGACGCTCGGCATGATGCTCGTGGCGCTCAGCATTGCGTTCGCGCTCGGAGCCGCGCATGCGCTCACGCCAGGTCACGGCAAGACGCTGGTGGCCGCCTATCTGGTAGGCTCGCGAGGCACCATCAAACACGCGGCGTATTTAGGCGCGATGGTAACGTTCACGCACACGGTCAGCGTTTTTGCGCTGGGGCTCGCCACCATGTTTCTGTTCCGCTACGTGATGCCGCAGAACATCACGCAATGGCTCGGCGTCGTATCGGGGCTGTCCATCATGGCGATCGGTGGCTGGATGATCCGCCGGCGCTGGCGCCTGGCGCGCCACCATCATGATCATGATCGTCACCATGACCATCATCACCATCACGATCACTCGCATGTTCCCGACGATCTATCCTGGCGCGGCCTCACTGCTCTCGCGGTCAGCGGTGGTCTCGCGCCGTGCGAATCGGCGCTGATACTTTTGCTCAGCGCAATCGCGCTCGGACGTGTCGGGCTCGGACTCGTACTGCTCATCGCATTCAGCCTGGGTCTGGCGCTCGTGCTCGCCTCTATCGGAATGCTGGTCCTGTTTGCGCGTCATCTCCTGCCGGAGCGCACACGCGTACACTCTGGCGTGGTGCGTTGGGCGCCGCTCGCCGCGGGCGCCGTCGTCATCGTCACGGGCGCGTTGATGACGGCAGTATCACTCGGATGGATGCAGCCGCACTGGATGCTGGGATGATGTGAATGGCCGTGCGGCCCAGCGTAGGAAGCGCCATAGCTCCGCGCGGTTTTTCCACGTAAACGACCAAAACTCAGCGAAGCCGATCTGCTCCGCGTGCAGGCCCGAGTAGGTTTCAATTCTCCAGCGCAGGTAAGGACTGGCCCACGGCCGCAGGCGATAGCCGCGCGTGGCCGTCCAGAGGAATCGCAGCACTAAGGCTCCATGGCGGAGCGGGTAACGCTTGCCGTTCGCGGCGCGGAAGAATCAGGCGTGGCGTAATAGCCGGTGCGCGTGCGCACGGTCGCGTGTCCCGCACCGTTGACCGTAACGCGAATCTGGCGGAAGCTTCCGTCGAGCGCCTGGATCACGGGCGAGTACGCGATGGTGTACTGGTTGCGCACTTCCTGCGCCACCTGTAGCGCGATTCGGTTCACGTCCGCCAGTTCTTTCGGGTAATACGCCATGCCCCCGGATGCGGTCGTCAGTGCGCTGAGCGCCCGCTTGGCTTTGTGCGCCTCGCGCTTGTCCTCGTCATTCAGAAGTGCGATCGCGTAGATGCCCACCTCCGCCTGCCGCGCCTTGTTCACGAGCTTCTCCAGGCTTATGCTGCTTGCGGTGTCGTTGCCGTCCGTGACGACGAGCAAGACCTTCTTCTCTTTCTTGCCCGATTCCTTCAGATACTTGATCGACATCGAGATCGCGTCGCGCATGGCGGTGCCGCCGCGCGAATCGATGCGCGCCAGGCCCTGCTCCATTCTCTTAATGTCATTGGTGAACGGCACGTCCAGATACGCGTCGTCGTTGAAGTTGACGATGAACACCTCGTCGTTATGATTCGAAGCTTTCACCAAATCAGCGGCTGCGGCTTCCACCTTTTGCCGCTTCTCGCGCATGCTGCCGCTGTTATCGACAATGATGCCGAGCGAAACCGGCACGTCCTCACGCTTGAAGATTTTAATCGGCTGCTCGGTCCCGTTTTCGTAAACCTTAAACGAGTCGCGGTGCAGCGACGTAACCAGGCGTCCCTTGTTGTCTACTACGCTGACAGGCAAAACGACGAGTCGCGTGTCGGCGGTGAATGTCGGGATCGAACCCTTCTCGGAAGATGGCGGCGCCGCTACGGCGGGAATGCCGGACGGCAGCGGCGGGCTCTGCTGAGCAGCGGCGGCGCTCAACGGAGGAGGCGCCGGCGGCTGCCCGAAAGCAGCGGCGCCAAGTACAACGATGCCGGCGAGCGCACCAACCGGGATGCGGATCCGGCGTGCGCGACTACTGGGACGGAGCATAATAACCAAGACGGTAAAAAGCTTTCAGCGGAGGCAACCCGCGGGGCTGCGCGAGCTTCACCGCTACGTGCCGGTACTTCCCGTCGCGGTCCTGATTCTTGGGATTGTAATACAGCACGTATTGGTTGCGCAGTTCTATTCCAATTTTAGCCGCGATGTCCGGCAGCTCGTTCAGATTCTCCACCGGGAAGTGCCGCCCGCCGGTCTGCTGCGCGATTTCACTGAGCAGCCCGGGGCCCCCCAGCTCCTCCGCCGTGCGCCCGCGCGAGCCGAGCGGCTCAAAAATGCCGATTGCATAGATCTGCACATCCGCTTCGCGCACCGCGTTCTTGATCTCACTCTCGGTATAGCGGCTGCTATTGTCGCCGCCGTCGGAGATAATCAGGATCGCTTTGCGGGCATTGTGGGCCTTTTTCATCTGATTCATCGCCAGGTACACGGCATCGAGCAGCGCCGTGCGCCCTTTCGACTGCGTGAACGTAAGCTGGTTTTGAATCTCTTCGGTGCTGCGCGTGAACGGTACCATCACTTGCGGCCGTTCATTGAACTCGATCAGAAAGAATTCATCTTCCGGATTCGCGGTTTTAAAGAACTGCGCCACCGCTTGTCGCGATTTCTGCAGCTTCGGGCCCATACTGCCGCTGGTATCGAACACCAGACCCACGGAAATCGGTGCGTCCTCGGCCGAAAAATCCGCGATCTTTTGCTCCACCTTGTCTTCAAAGATGCGGAAATGCTCCTTCTCCAACCCGGTAACAAAACGATTCATGGGATCCGTCACGGTGACCGGAATCTGCACGAGTTCGGTATCGACGCGAATGCTGCCGGCGCGGTGCGCGGGTACCGGGTTCGTATCCTTGGGAGGTTTGACGCGCGGCTCGATGTTAACGTCTACCGAGCTATCGCCCGCGGGCGCAACGCTAGTGCCTGCGGCGGGCTTACCATCCGCGCGGTCCGCCGCCGCGGCGGTCCAAACGATCAGGGCCGAAGTGAAAAAAATGAGGCCGGCGACGCGGCCCTTACTGCTTAATTGCGCCACCATAAAATCCTCGCTGGTCGCGACGCCTTCAGTATACAGTCTGACGAAACCGGCGGTTGCCGCCGGTTCGTAAAAGTACCGTGAAGGGGCGCTTGCGCTTCACGAACCCGGACAGGTTTCATTGGTTGGATGCAGGCCCCAGCCGGACCGGTACGCACCTTGAAAAGAATCTCCGACGGATGTGACCGCCCGCGCGCACGCCCCCGCGGATTCTGATAAACTTCCGGCCATGCGGTACTTTCGTTTTGTAGCGGCCGCGCTACTGGCGGCCTGCTTGGTGGCCGGTTCGGCCGACCTGAATGGCAAGTGGAATTTCGTGTTTCAGACCGACGATGGCGAGCGCACCTCGCAAGCGATGTTTCAGACGGATGGTGACCAGGTTTCGGGCAAATGGGAAAAGGCGGACGTCAAGGGCACGTTTGTGGACGGCAAACTGGAACTCGCTTTTCCCTTTACGTCGGATGAAGCAGGCATGACCGCCGACCTGAAGATCAGCGGCAAGCTCGAAGGTCAGACGCTCTCGGGCACCTGGCAGTACGGCGAATACGGCGGCGCTTTCAAAGCCACCAAGCTGGGGAAAGAGGGCGACTAGGCTAGCCTAGCTAGTATGCTGTCCCAGTCAGAACGCGACCATCCGTTTGCAGCGCAGGTTCGGGGTGGGGCAGGTTGTCAACCTGCGGCCGATTGTCAATCGGCCTCGTCCGCCGCCGCACAATGGTGCCCCCACCGGCCCTGGTCGCTCGCAAAGGCCTTCCTTGTAGCTCATGCCCGGCTTGACGGTTGGGTACTCCGAGTGCCGTGACCGCGCGATCACGCCGCTGTTACACGACCCCCGCATGCCGCTTCAGAATCTGCTGCAGGTTTTGCGAAAACGCGGATCGCGCCATGACAATATTGGCGCCCGCCTCCTGCGCGCTCTGCTTCAACTCACCCTGCACGTGCGATAAAAATCCGATCACGCTGATGCTCTTCGTTTCCGGATTGCTCTTGAGACCCGTGATCGCGCGCAGCGGCTGCAGGCAGTTGCAGTTCAAGTCCATGATGATCAGAAGCGGACGCTCCGCGCCGGCTTTCTCCATCAAATCCTGCTCGGACTTGACGAATTCCACGTCGAGTCCGCTGCGTTTCGCGGCGTCTGCGATCTTCACCGTAAATAACAGATCTTCAAGGACGGCAAGCACTTTCTTTTTACCCGCCTTCTGCATGCAACAATAGCCTCCGCTTCGTTTCGGCTGAATTAAATTAAAAGTGAACCGTTGAGAACGGATCGGTACGGAAGGAAGTTCGATAGTAGCACGTGAGGCTTCATAGGACTGTTCGTAGCACCGCGGCCGTGTGCCGGCCGAGCGCCGGATCGGCGCGCAAGCGCTCGAGACCGGCGGCGTCATCCACGTCATACCAGCGGGGTCCGAAGTTCACGCTCAGGGCCGCCGCTGTCACCGACGCCGCGGTGCGCTCCAGCGTGCCGGGCGCGGACCACGGCACGCCGTCGAACATGCGCGGATCGATTCGACGGCACGCGATGCCCCAGTACCCGCCGTCGCACGCGGGACCGAGGGTAACGTCAGCGCGCGAGGCGAGCAGCGCGGCGATGTGCTCGCGCGGCAGCGTCGGCGCATCGCTGCCGGCAATGAGCACCTGCTCGTAGCCGCGGCTGAGCGCGTCATCGAGCGCGTTCCACATACGCGCACCAAGATCGTCACCGCGCTGCAAGCGGTGTGGCACGTCGTAGGCGCTCCAGGCGCGCGTTGTTACGTCCGTATGAAGCTCCACGGCGGCGCGATCGCGCAGTGAGCACACCGTCTCCAGTACATCGTCAGTGAGCGCGCGATACAGTTGCGCGGCGGACGCGGCCGTGAGCGGCGGCACCAGACGCGTCTTCACGCGACCGGGGACGGGCGCTTTTGCAAAGATCAGGATCGCGTCGCGCATGCCGAAATTGTAGACTCGAGGAGTACCAGGCCAGCGCACCTTCCTTCGCCCCCAAGTGCGCGTGCGTGGAGGATACAGACACAAACATGCGCAATTTCATTTTTTCCGCAGCCGCCGCGGCGGCATTGATGTTGTCTCTTTCGGCCGCCGATACCACGGGTGGCGATGCCGCTAAAGGCAAGGCAGTTTTCGAGCAGTGCAGCGTGTGCCACAACGTGGACACCGACGAGAAGAAGATCGGGCCGTCGCTAAAGGGCCTTTATAAAAAGGACAAGCTGTACAACGGCAAGAAGGTGACCGACGACAACGTACTCGAGATCATTAACAAAGGCGGCAACGGGATGCCCTCGTACGCGGACATGCTGAGCGATCAGGAAAAGAAAGACGTAATCGCTTACCTGAAGACGATCTAATGCCGTCTGAGGCTGTGCGGGGTTGAGCGGAGTCAAAGACTCGGGCGTATTGGTTACCGGCGCCGGACGCGGCATCGGGAAACGCCTCGCAATTGGCTTCGCTGCGGCGGGTGCGCGCGTGGGATTGCTCGCGCGCAGCCGCGCCGAACTCGACCTCGCGGACCTCGAAATCGAACACGCCGGCGGAACTGCGCTGCGCATCAAGGCCGACGTCACCCATTACGATCAGATGTGCGCGGCGATGGAACGCATGCGCGCGCATTATGGCGGTGTGCATGTGCTGGTGTGCGCGGCGGCGGTGCAGGGACCGGTCGGACCGTTCGTCGAAAACCCGCCCAGGGCGTGGGCCGAAACCATTCAAACGAATCTGTCGGGCGTCATGCACGTTTGTCATGCCGTGCTGCCCTCGATGATCGACCGGCGTTCGGGCAAGATCATCGTCTTAAGCGGCGGCGGCGGGGCGGCGGCGCGTCCGAATTTCTCCGCGTACGCAGCATCGAAAGCGGCCGTGATCCGCTTCGTCGAAACGGTCGCCGAAGAAGTGCGCGAGCACAACGTGCAGATCAACTGCATGAGCCCGGGCGGCAGTTATACCAGCATGACCGACGAGATCCTGCGCGCCGCCGAGAAAGCGGGCGAGGCCGAGATCGAGGATGCGTTTGAAGTGCGGCGCACGGGCGGTGTCGCTCCCGAACGGCAGATTCAGCTTGCGCTTTTCCTGGCGTCTGAGGAATCGAATCACATCAGCGGTAAGCTCATCCACGTCAACGATGATTGGAAGAAGCTGAAACACGGCAACCTGAATCCCGAGATGTATACGTTACGGCGCGTACAGAAAGTTTGAGCTAGAGTTGCGGTATGGGTCGGCTGTTCTGCCTATTATTGCTGGTGAGCGCGTATGCCGCGGCCCAGAACGAGCCCTCGCGCAAGGTGGACGAGTACCCCGCGCATATCTCAACGCAAGCCTTCGATCTCGGCGCGGAGTTCCTGGTGCACAGCATCCCCGCTGAACGCGGCGCGCTGTATGCCGATTCCTACCTTGTGGTCGAAGCGGCGATCTATCCGAAAACACCGGCCGTCAACATCGCGGCCTGGAACTTCCGGTTGGAGATCAATCACAAAAAGACGCTGCTGTTTCCACAATCGGCGGGCATCGTCGCGGCATCGCTGAAATACCCGGACTGGGAGGAGCACCCGACGTTTATTGCCACAGGTGGCATTGGCGATGGGCAGGTCATGATAGGCCGCCCCCCGCTTCAACCGCGCTTCCCCGGTGACAATCGCCCTTACGAAGGACGCCGGCCGCTGCCTCCGCGACAGGGCGATCCGGCCGAAGCGCCGCGGCCCGTCGATGAAGTTGTCGCCAATGCTGCCCTACCCGAAGGCGACTTGCACACACCGCAAAAGGGCCTGCTATATTTTGCCTTCTCCGGCAAGATAAAGTCGATTCATTCGGTCGTACTGCTGTACGAGTCCGGCCGGGAGAGCGTCAGATTGCGGTTGCGCTAGCGAAACCGCGTGATGCGCAGATTGCACCCGTGGGACAGGCGGTCGCATTTCGCCGCCTGTCCATCCGCGCACTTTGAGTCCCTAGAAAACTTCTGCCGCTATGCTGAGCAATTGCACCACTTACCGATTCACCCAGGGTGGCGCGACCGGTCGCTTTTTGCCGGTTGCGGCTCGCGCCGCGATGCTGGATATATCGAACTGCCGCACCCCGTTTTCATCCCCTCCCATGCCGAAAGCGCAGCGCCGGCATGGGCCATGACAGCCAGCTCGCAACCGTATCTGCCGTTGCGCCCGTTACTTACGAACGGCCGCGTTCCCGGCCCATCCTCCGTCGCGGTATTCCATAAACAGGACGGACAGGGCGAGCGCGGCCCGGCCGGGTGTCGTTTGACCGGCCGCGCCGCGCTTTATCGCAGTGCGTAACTTCTCACGAAGTTCAGAACCACACTCGGGAAGATGCCCAAGAACAGCGTGCCCAGCGCGGAAGCCCACAATGCCGTGCGTACGCCCAGGCTCGGCGGGTGTACCGTCTCAGTGGCCTCTCCCGGCTCGTGCATGTACATCACGACGATGATACGCAGATAGTAATACGCGCCCACGGCGCTGTTCAGCAGTCCGAGAATCGCGAGCCACACCAGGTCCGCATCGAGCGCCGCCTTAAAGATGTAGAATTTGCCGAAAAATCCGCCAGTCAGCGGCACGCCGATCAGCGACAGCAGAAATATCGTAAACAGCGCCGCCGTTGCCGGCTGCTTCCATCCGAGCCCGGCGAGATCGTCGACGTCCACATAGCGTTCGCCGACTCGCGCGAAGTAGGTCACTACCGCAAACGCGCCGATGTTCATGAACGCGTACGCGGCAAGATAAAACATTACGGCCGAAACGCCGATCGCATTATGCGCCGCGATCGCCACCATGATGTATCCGGCGTGCGCGATCGAGCTGTACGCCAGCAGCCGCTTGATGTTCGTTTGCCGCAGCGCCGCGAAGTTGCCGATGAACATGGTGGCGAGTGCGCTCGACCACACGAACGGCTGCCATCTCGTGGCGACCGGATCGAGCGCCGTCATGAACACGCGCACAAATACCGCGAACGCGGCCGCCTTTGGGCCGGCCGACATGAACAACGTTACTGGGGCCGGAGCGCCCTGATAAACGTCCGGCGCCCAGATCTGGAATGGCACCGCCGATACTTTAAACGCAAACCCGACGAACATCAGCGCCGCCGCCGCGCCCACCAGCACCGCCGTGGAACCCGTGACGCCCATCCCCGCTAGTGTCGTACGAATGGCCGACAGATTCGTCGTGCCCGTGATGCCGTAAATCCACGCGATGCCGTACAGCAGGAACGCGGTCGCAAACGAGCCCAGCAGAAAGTACTTCAGCGCCGCTTCGTTATTGCGCTTGTCGTCACGCAGAAAGCCGGCCAGGATATAGGTCGCAATAGACGAAATCTCCAGGCCGATGAAAATCATGATCAGCTCGTTGGCGGCCGACATGACACACTGCCCGGTGATCGAGAAAAGAATCAGCGCCCAGTAATCGCCGGTGTTGGCGCGCTCGCGGTCGAGATACTGATACGAACAGAGGACGGTGAGAATGCCGACGGTGATCACCAGCATGCGGAAGAAGGTGCAGTAGCCGTCGACGATCAGCACGCCGCCGAACGCCGGGCCCGCGTACGCCCACGCGTACATGGTCGCGCCCAGCGATGCGATTAGCGCCGCGAGCGTCACATGCCCCAGGTAATCCTTGTCCGTCCGCTCTCCAGTGAGCGCCTCCAGGATCATGATGATCGCCCCGGTGACGGTCAGAATGATCTCGGGCAAGAACCGGATGTAGTCTTCGAGCGGAGGCATCATGCTAACGGGCATGCGTGTTGCCTTCCGTCTTCGCCAGCGCCGCAACGCGGTGCGGAGTGGAAACCTGCATTTCAAGCATCGTTTTGGTTTGCGCCAGAATGCGCGTATTCGTAGCCGAGATCGCCGGGATAAAACTTTGCGAGAACACGCCCATCCACAGCATCATGGCGATGAGCGGCACAATGACGGCCCACTCCCGCGGGCTCAAGTCGGACAGATGATGCCGTACGGTGTCCGTCGCGCGGCCGTAAAACAGCCGCTGATAGAGCCACAGCATATAGCAGGCCGAGAGAATGACGCCGATGGCCGCGAAGATCGCCCACTTGAACTGGACGAGTGTCGCGCCTTGCAGAACCAGGTACTCACCGATGAAGTTGTTGAGCATCGGGAGTCCGATACTCGCGAGCGTGGTGATCAGAAATACCGTGGCCAGGTTCGGAGCCGGCGTGGCCACGCCACCGAAATCCGCGATCTCAAGCGAATGCCGCCGCTCGTATAGGAAGCCGACCAGGATGAACAGCGCACCGGTCGACACGCCGTGGTTCAACATCTGATACACGGCGCCGTCGAGGCCCTGCTGCGTAAAGGTGAAAATGCCCAGCACGACGAACCCCAGGTGGCTCACCGAAGAATACGCCACCAGCTTTTTCATGTTGGGCTGCACCATCGCGACCAGCGCGCCGTACACGATGCCGATAATGGCCAGCACCACGATCCACCACGCGCAATCGTGCGCCGCGGTGGGGAAGAACGGCACGCAGAATCGCAGCAGTCCGTAGGTGCCCATCTTCAGCATCACGCTCGCCAGCATCACGGAGCCCGCGGTCGGCGCTTCCACGTGCGCGTCCGGCAGCCAGGTATGCAGCGGGAACAGCGGCACCTTGATCGCGAACGCGACGAAGAACGCCAGGAACATCCAA
>JAICMB010000081.1 GCA_025929455.1 Bryobacteraceae bacterium
ATGACGGTTGAGATCAAGGACAAAAGCAGTTGGATCGGGTAGTGAATGCGATGCGCCGCATCTCCGTCGTGCGCGATGTGGAGCGTACGCAATGACGCCCGACCTCACGCTGGGCGAGCCCGAGCACATCGCGATCTCCAAATCGCGCGGCATCAAAATCGACTGGAAGGACAGCCATCGCAGCGAGTACACGCTCGCCTATTTGCGTGATGAATGTCCGTGCGCCACGTGCACCGGCGCATGGGACCGAACCGCAGAAAAGCAACTACGCCGCTACCGAAGCGCAGCCTGCGAACCCTTTCAGATGTTCAAACCCGCCCTGCGCATGGCGTCTGTTGAAGAAGCCGGCAGCTACGCTATTCGCATCCGCTGGTCCGACGGGCACAATACGGGCACCTATTCGTGGGATCATCTGCGGCGCATCTGCCCTTGTGAGCAGTGCCGGGCAGCCGCGCGGTAACACGGGCGGGCAGTGCGGCTGTTCGGTGGTTGCGCTGCGGTGTGCATCGCCTTCGGTTGAAGGTAGGACCGCTTCGGCGAGGAACTGACCACGTGCCGGCTTGCAAAGTCGGCGATTCGTGCCCGATACTGGTTGTGGGCTCGTACAGATTGTACGAATCGTTCAACCAGCATGACACGCCTGAATGTCTCAAAAGCGCGAGAGGAATTCCCCGATGTGGTAAACCGCGCAGCCTACGGGAAGGAGCGAACGATTGTCTCCCGCCGTGGGAAGGACCTGGCCGCCGTCATTCCGATTGACGACCTCCGCCTGCTGGAGCGCCTGACCCAGGAAGAATTAGACCGAATCGACGTCGAAGACGCTCGAGCAGCCTTGAAAGAGGCGGAAGAGAAAGGGACCATTCCGGCTGGAAAGGCAAAAAAGCGACTGGGCCTGTAGACGAGTACAGATACTACCAGGCGTGTAATGGCAAACCCGAAAAAGCGCCCATATACGCTGGAATTTACGCCCGCTGCTTTCCGGCAAATTGAGAAATTGGATCCGAGTGTTCGACGGAAGGTTTTTTCGGACATAGAGAAACTCGCAGACGATCCTCGCCCGCATGGAGTGGAGAAGATGGAAGCGAAGGACAAGCTGTACCGCGTCTATGTCGGACCTGGGAAGAACGATGAGACTCTGCTGGTCCTTGTGGTGAAGGTGGGGGATCGCAAGGACGTTTATCGCCGGGTAAAGTGAACGCAGGCATGGCTAGCGCGGCTTCGCCCGCCGCGCCGCCTCCAGCAACAGCAGCACGCACAGTGCCCCACTCACCATTACCAGCAAATACGCCCCGAACACGACCGTCGCATTATGGCGTATCGATTCCGCCGTCCACACCATCGCGACCCGGCCGCCCGCATCCATCACCAAATCCTCGGCCAGCGCACCGGGCCGCAGCGCCTGCTTGCCGATGGCCGTCAGTTCCGATCCGATGACGATCTGCCGGCCATCATAGGTTGCCGTGCGGCGTTGCACGACGTCCTGATATACGAACACCAGCACGACGGATGCTGCCGCGCACGCGACGCTCGCGACGAACCACAGCCGCGCGTTTTTCGGGCGCTTCCAGATCTGCGTCATGACGGCCACCAGTCCGGTGAGGAGCGCCAGAAGGAACCGCGCATACATGGTCGCACTCACCGCTTGCGGGCCGCTGATGTCCGCCGGCGGCGGCAGCGCGAACGACATCAGGAGCGTGCTCAGCCACGCGCCGCCCTTGCCCCACGCGGCCCAGTTCGACTTGAGGTTCAGTCGAGAGGAAGTTGCCACTCGGTGCGCTCCGCGGTGCGGGAATCTATCGTGATACGCATCGGCGGCGTAGCTTGATTGTGCTTCCGCGCGTAAATGAGGTAATTGCCGGGCGGCAGTTTCCAGGTGGCCGGGCTACTCAGGTTCGGAAACGGCTGGCCGGAAACATCGGGAAAAGATTCCAGAATTCTAAACTTGAAAAACACTTGCCAGCCTGACTCGGAGCGCCCGTCGCGGATGGTATTGATGTGGACGGTGCGAACTGTGCCCATGCCCAGCGGGCTCGTGCGGCAATCTTCGACCGCAAGCTCGAGATCGCGCCGCAGCGCGTCGAACACGGCGCCCGCTCTGCCATCTCCCGGCTTTAAAGCCTTCACGGCGCGAATCCGGGCTGCCCAGGCGAGGTCGTAATTGCTGGGCTGCCACGCTGTCGGGGCAAATTTCTGCCAGCGGTTGAGCAACCACGTTACGCTCTTGCGCGACTGGCGAACATCCGATGCTATCTCGGGTCGCGCGCCGAACCGCATACCCACGACGCACAGGTCCTGCTGCAGCCGCACGATCTGCGCCATCGATTCTGCGTACGTCGAGGTTCGCGCCGCGGGCGGCGTAGTAATCAGCTTCGGCGGTTCCTTCAGCATCGGCAGGATCCGGTCGTCGCATCGGAACAGCGCGATTCCGTACGGAGTCACGCCCGCCAGCGGATCCGTGCTCGCGATCAAATACGAAACGACATCGCGAATCTCTTCGCGTGACAGCTTGTCTTTGTACGCAGGCATCGCGCCGCTGCCATTCGCAACAATCCCAGCGATGTTATCGAAGGTCGCGGGCTGACCGCTGGCGAGAACACGGCCGGACAAATCGTGCAGCGCCGGCCCGGACCGATCGCCGCTGGTCTCCAACCGGTGACAGGTCTCGCACTCTTTCCATAACTTCCGTCCTTTAGTAAGGCCGGTTGGTGAGAACTGCACGCCGGCGTAAGGACTGGATGTGCGCGCGCCGTACTTGAGCAGGAGAGATACGATATCGCGCCGCCCGGACGCGATCGCGAGAGTCAGCGGCGTGTGCAACCCGAGCGGTCTATCGACCGGAACACCGTGGGCGAGTTGCGTCTCGACTGTTTTCGCGTCGCCGTTGCGAATGGCCGTCTCGAATGTTTGAGCGTAAGCGAGAGCGAGGGCTGCAACAGCGGTGGCGAGCCTGGCCGCACGAAGCATCTCCAGAATTATAAAGGAAATACGACAGCGCTGGTGACCGAATGGGAGTTGTGATACGCTCATTTCCATTCGGGGATTTGAAAGGTGCTTTCGGTGAGAAGGAATCTGCTTCGAAACGTGTTCGCGGCAGCAGCCGCACTTGTACTGTGCGCGGCGAGCCACGCACAGGGGTTAGGAACCATTGTCGGTACCGTTACCGACCCATCGGGCGCGACTGTTCCGTCCGCCACCGTCCGAATCACAGACGAAGCGACGTCGCAGGCGCGCGAGACCGCGGCCAATGGAGATGGCTATTATGTCTCACCGTCGCTGCGTCCGGCCACCTACACGATCGCGGTAAGTGCGCCTGGGTTCTCATCCGCGGTTCACAAAGGCATCGTGCTGCAAGCCGATGAAAGCGCCACGGTCAATATCACGCTCGCGCTGCAGCAAGCGAACCAAAGCGTCACCATCGAAGCCGCCGCGCCGCAGGTGAACACGACTACAGCGACGCTCAGCGAAGTCGTGGATACGCGGAGCATAGTAGATCTGCCGCTGAACGGCCGCAACGCAGCTTCACTCGCGCTGATTGCGGCCGGCACCGTGCTCGCACCCGCCAGCGGAGTCGACCAGGGCAGCAGCAAGACATTTCCGACGGCCGTTACTCTGTCGGCCAACGGTTCGCGCCAGAATCAGACCGGCTACCGGCTGGACGGCGCGAGCAATAACGACATCTACACCAACGTCAACCAGCCGTTCCCGTTTCCGGACGCGTTACAGGAATTCAGCGTTCAGACCAGCAACTATTCCGCGCGCTACGGCGGCAATGCCGGCGGCGTCGTGAACGTGATTACGAAGTCCGGCACCAACGACCTGCACGGCGACCTGTTCGAGTTCAATCGCAACGCGGTGTTTAACGCGCGCAACTTCTTCGCACCCAAACGCGACCAGCTCAAGCGCAATCAGTACGGTGGAACGCTCGGCGGTCCGGTGGTGATTCCGAAGCTTTACAACGGCAAAAATCGCACGTTCTTCTTCATGGGTTACCAGGGCACGCGGATCCGCAATCTCGGCAACACCTCATCGGAATACGTGCCCACGGCGGCGGAGCTGAACGGCGATTTTTCCGCTTTCCTGTCGGCGTCCAATCCGGACAATTCTCTCGGCAAAGCGACCAAAATCGTCGATCCGGTCACCGGCAAGCCGTTTCCGGGCAACATCATTCCCGTGAGCCGCTTCGATCCCGCGGCGCTCGCGCTTACCCAATACCTGCCGGTCGGCAGCGGCAACGGACTGGTGTTCTATCAATCGCCGCTGGCGCAGGACTTCGACGAGATGCTGGCGCGCGTCGATCACAACATCAGCGACAAAGATCATCTCTCCGGGCGCTATTTCTTCGACCGCTTCTACAACGTGCCGTTCCTCGATTTGAAGAATTATCCGGCGCACCAGGACTTTACCGTCATCGATTCTCATAACGTGATGCTGAACGAGACGCACGTGTTCACGCCCAGCCTGCTGAACGATTTCCGTGCCGGGTTCGTCCGCGAGGTATCGCAGCGCGGTCCGGCGGCGGGCAGCATCGACGCGACGCAACTCGGTGTGAAGATGTATGAGCCGCCCGGGGACCACATTATCGAAAGCCTGAACGTCAGCGGATTCTTCAGCATCGGGCAGACCGATCCGGCAAGCTTTATCCGCGACCAGTACTCACTGAACGACGACATCTCGCTCGTGCACGGCAATCACAGCATGATCTTCGGCGTGAATGCGACGCGCGCCTTCGTGCTGCTTCGGAACCAGTTCCATCAGCCGGGCGCGTTTACGTTCACGTCCGATGTGACCAATCTTGCGATGGCGAGTTTCCTCCTCGGGGATCAGCGCACATTCTTGCAGGGCAACGGCGAATACAAGGACAACCGCATAAATACGTTCGGGCTGTACTTCCAGGACGACTGGCATGTTTCGCGCAGGTTGACCGTGAATCTCGGGCTACGCTACGACCCGTTCTTCCCGTGGAAAGAAACCAAGGGCCGCATCGAAGTGTTCAGCCCCGCGGCGTACAATGCCGGACAGACGTCGTCGGTGTACGTGAACGCGCCTCCCGGACTGCTGTTCCCCGGCGATCCAGGCGTGCCGAAATACGGTACGAAGCCGAATTTCTCGAATTTCGAACCGCGTGTCGGCTTCGCTTACGACGTGAGCGGCAATGGCCGCACCAGTATTCGCGGCGGCTTCGGCTCCTTCTACGACACGTATCAGAACGGTATCTACAACAACCGTTTCGTCGACACCAGCCCGTTCAGCGTGCAGGTGAATCTGAATCCGGCGACAACTCCATTCAGCGATCCGTACCGCGGCATGGTGAACCCGTTCCCCGCGCCGTATCCACCGCCCAAAGATATCGCCTTCCCGTTGCCCGATCTCGCGGCCAGCTATGACGTGGGTCACAACGGTGTCAATCAGACGCCGGTGGCCTACGATTGGAACTTCACGGTGGAACATCAGTTGACTTCGTCGTGGCTGATTCGCGCCGCATACGTCGGCTCGCACGCGAGTCACCTGATGGAGACGGTGGAACTGTCGCCGCTGGTGTATCCGACCAAGCAGCACCTGTACTCTCAGTACAGCGACATCGCGATGGCATCGCAGGACGTGAATTCGAGCTACAACTCGCTGCAGGCGACACTGCAGAAGCGGTTCTCGCACGGGTTTACGATTCTGGCGAACTACACCTGGTCGAAGTCGATCGACGATCTGCCGAACGGGCAGGACATCACGACGGTGGTGACAGGGAACAGTTCGCCGATTCCGTGGTACTTGCCGGGACGGCACGCGTTCGATCGCGGGCCATCCGAGTTCGATCACACGCACCGTTTTGTCGCGTCGTTCGATTGGGCGCTGCCGTCCCTGCTCGGCCGTCCCATGGCTCTGCGGTTAATCGCCGGCGGCTGGCAATTGACGGGCTTGCTGTCGGCGCAGTCCGGCGGACCGCTGACGATTCTCGCGGGCAAGGATGAGTCGGGCACTGCGCTCGGCACCGACCGCGGCGTTTATCTCGGCGGCGATACATACGGCCCGGGCGCGTGCGGTACCGCGAAACCGTGCGTCGACTGGCTTAATCGCGACGCGTTTGCACTGCCGGCGGCCGGTACATACGGCAATCTGGGCAAAGGCGCGCTGCGCGGGCCAGGGTTGCTCACCTACGACGGCGGGCTCTTTAAAGAATTTCCCATCGTGGAGCGCGCACGCCTGCAATTCCGCGCGGAGTTCTTCAACCTGTTTAACCGCGTGAACTTCAACAACCCGAGTACGTCGATTTCGGCGGCAGGCTTCGGCCGCATTACGGGTGCGGGCGATCCGCGCATCGGCCAGCTTGCGCTGAAGTTCATCTCCTAAGCGGTGAGTCACTCACCACCGCGGCGCAGCCGGAACCGACGTTCGCCATACGTTTCAGCTGCAACGGCGGCCGAAGGGCAGCCAGCAAAGACTGGCTGCCCCACTTCGGAATGTGCGTGCCTTCTGAACATTCCTGAGGTCTGCGCGATGCTGCTCAGTGGGGCGGCCAGTCTTGCTGGCTACCCTTCGGCCGCCGTTACCAGTCGAGCTCAACGAGCGACACCGCCTCGGCCGGCAGCGCAAACGTCAGCTTGAGTGTATGCCCCGGCGCGCCGAACCAGCGCGGCGATTCGATCTGCTCCAATTGCCCGGCGCGTTCCAGCGCGCGGTGCTGTTCCGGCGTCGGCCGCTGCGGCGAGCCCATACGCTGCCACGCGGTCCACGCGTTGCTGTGTGTTTCATCGATGCGATAATGCCGGACCAGCACCCTCTCGGGCACGCCCGCGACTTCGAGCCGGACGTCGGCAGCGGGACGCGGCGCCGTATCGTCGCTATAATTCGAAACCAGCACGGTAACGCGGCGCGCACCGCGAACCGCGAGCGTTTGCACGCCGTCGGCGTGCGCCTCGATGCGATCGCCTTCCATCAGTCCGGCCATCCGGAAGAAGTTCAGCACAGGCTTGTCGATGCCGTTCGTCGCGAGCGTACGGAGCCCATCGAAGTAGGGCTGGTCCTCAAACGCGAAAGCCCATGTGAGCATTCCCTGCAAGTTGATGCGCTCGCGCTCGGCAAGCCCGAGAATCCTGTTCATCATCGCCGCCGTGTACGCGGCATATAGCGGGCCGTTGCGATATGCGTTCTGCGGGTACACGCGCGCGGAGCATGCCGCGCAGCCCTCCGGATCGGATTCACTCAGAATGACCGGCAGCTTGCGGAACCGAGGGGATGACGCAACGATTTCAAAACCCTTTTCGACGTCGGCGGCCTGCCGCGCGCTGCCCATCTCGACGCGGCCGTTGACCACTGTGGGCCGGCCTTTTGCGTGGAAGCTGATGAAGTCGAGCGGCACATTCGCGCGTTCGCAATGTTCGAGGAACTGCCGCAGGAACGCTGCCGCGCGCGGGTTCGCCGGACCGGTGGTCGCGGGACCGCCCACGCGTGCTTCGGGCAGCGCGCGCTTCACCGCCGCGGCGGCGTGATCGTACAGTTCGTCGTATTGCTCCGGCGTGCCGTGCCAGTAAAAGATGTCGGGCTCGTTCCAGACTTCCCAATACCAGGACGCCACTTCCGCGCGGCCGTACTTCTCCACCGAATGCCGCACCCACGCGTAGATGAGATCGCTCCATTTCCGAAAATCGCGCGGAGGGTAGGACCAGCCCGCGGCGTAGTCGCGGTTCGGTGCGCCCGGAACCCACGTTACGCGATACGGGTCCGGATGCGAGGACAGCGCGCGCGGCATGAATCCGACCTCGACGAACGGTTTCGCCCCCGCGTGCAGGTACGTATCGAAAATGCGGTCGATGATGGTCCAGTCGTAAACTGATTTTCCGGTGGCATCTTCGGTGTAAGCGTTCGTCGATCCCCACTTAAGCCGCGGCGTACCATCGCCGGTTGCGAGCAGGAAATGCGTGCGGATGTAGACTGGCGCGTGGCTGAGTGCGGCCAGTTCGCCAATCAGTTTGCGGCCGTTGGGCGCGTACGTATAGTTCGGTTCGTCGTAGCCGAAGAAGCGGTAAATGGGGTTGAACGGACCGCGTACCGCCCCGGCATCCACACGCACGTTAACAGCATTCTGAGCGAATGCGGACGCGACGCAGAGCACGAAAAGCCAAATCCGCCGCATGGTGGCTAGTGAACTTGCAGCCGTCACGCGGCAGCTCTCTCCAGCCATTTAGTGCCGTCTACGCCTTTCAGAGTCAACCAGAGGGCAAGCGACAGCTCGCCGATGAAAGCCGGCAGAAGAATGAACGGGAATATACGGTTTGCGAAGTCTGGGGCTAGAAACAGCGCGAAGCTATTCATCAGATAGCAGAACCCGGCGATCTGCAACAAAACGCCGAGCGCCTTCGGAAGATAGCCGGATCGGAAGATCAGATAACCCATCACCTCACAAAACCCGGCGAAGAAGATCAGGCTGAGACCGAAGCCATAGCCGTACAATCTGGCCGACAGCTGTGCCACCACGGAAAGCTGCTCAGGCGTGAATGCCTTCAAGTATGCGACGTTTCCCAGCGGAAACAGGGCAGCAACCGAGCTCAGCTGAATCACGGCTTCAATCGCGATCGACACCAGATTGAAAAAAACCGCGAGCCAAACGAGATCTCCGTTGACCGGCCTCAACAAAACGTACAAGATCCACGTTACGGTAACGGCACACAACAGCAGAATGAGCTCGGCCGCGACGCCAAAACGCCACAGCGGCTCCATCGACGAGAGTTTAGCAGCGGTGGCCGCGGCATCGCCGGAAACGATGAGCTTTTCCCGTATGAATATTTCGCCGAACAACCCGAGCGCAATGATGGCGAGGTAGAGCGCACCGCCGATTCTGGCAAACGCTTTGGCGGACATGTTGAAGCGCAGACGGCTACCATCGCCGAGCGTACCACTGTGCAGGGACGCTATAAAATCAATGATCAGCCCCATGACCATTCGACTCGTCGTGACCGCCGCATTGGCGCTCGTCCCCGTGCTGTGCCAGGCGCAGGTTTGGAAGGACTCGTCAGCGCCGCTGGAGCGCCGCGTCGCGGACCTGTTGTCGCGCATGACACTTGAAGAGAAAGTCTCGCAGATGCTCAGCGAATCGCCCGCGATCGAGCGGCTGGGAGTGCCTGCATATAACTGGTGGAACGAGTGTCTGCACGGCGTTGCGCGCGCGGGTATCGCGACGGTTTTTCCGGAGCCGGTCGGCATGGCCGCTACTTTCGATGAAGACCTGATCTTCCGCGTGGCCACCGCGATCTCGGATGAAGCGCGCGCCAAGCACCACGAATACGTGCGCCACGGCAAGCGCGGCATCTATCAAGGCCTGACGTTCTGGACTCCCAATATCAACATCTTCCGCGATCCGCGCTGGGGCCGCGGCATGGAGACATACGGAGAAGATCCGTTCCTCACGGGACGGCTCGCCGTGCAGTTCATTCGCGGCTTGCAGGGCGATAATCCGCGGTATTTGAAAGTGGTCGCGACGGCGAAACATTTCGCCGTGCACAGCGGTCCCGAGTCGACGCGCCACGAATTCAATGCGCAGGTTGACCCGGAGGACCTGCACGGGACCTATCTTCCGCAGTTTGAAGCCGCGGTGAAAGACGGCGGTGCGCAATCGGTGATGTGCGCCTACAACAGTCTGTTCGGCACGCCCGCCTGCGCCAGCACGCTGCTGCTTGGAAAGACTTTGCGCGATCAATGGAGTTTTCCGGGCTATGTCGTTTCCGATTGCGGCGCAATCGCCGACATCTACAGAGGCCATAAGGCCGAGCCCACGGTCGAAGCGGCCTCAGCTGCTGCGGTGAAGGCCGGCACGGACCTTGACTGCGGCCGTGAGTACGAACATCTGGTCGAAGCTGTGAAGCAAGGTCTGATCTCGGAAAAGGA
>JAICMB010000083.1 GCA_025929455.1 Bryobacteraceae bacterium
TCGCCCATCGTGTACACCTCGGCCGACAGCGTCTTCCAAATCGCGGCGCACGAGGACGTCATTCCCGTCTGGGAGCTGTACAAAATCTGCGAGACGGCGCGCGACCTGCTGCGCGGAAAAAACGAAGTCGGCCGCGTGATCGCGCGTCCGTTCACCGGCGAGGCCGGCGCCTTTGTGCGCACGCCTAATCGCAAGGACTACGCGGTGCCGCCCCCGCGCGGCATGCTGCTCGACCGCCTCGAAGAGCGCGGTGTGCCGGTGTTCGGCGTCGGCAAGATCTTCGACGTATTTCTGGGGCGTGGCATCGGCGATTACGAAAAGACCAAGGACAACGCCGACGGTATGGCAAAGACGCTCGAGGCCATGAGCGGCTCGCCCGACGGTCTCATTTTCGTGAACCTGGTCGACTTCGACCAGCAGTACGGACACCGCAACGACGTGGAAGGTTACGCGCGCGCTCTCGAACAGGTCGACGGCTGGCTGCCGTCGCTGCTCAATGCGTTGCCACCGAACGATCTCGTCATTTTCAACGCGGATCACGGCTGCGATCCGACCACGGCGTCCACAGATCATAGCCGCGAATACGTGCCGCTGCTGGCCTACACGCCGCGCCGCGAGCACGGCGCCGATCTCGGTACGCGCGCGACCTTGTCCGATATCGGGCAAACCGTCGCGGAAAATTTCGGAACACAAATCAGTAAAGGAGAGAGTTTTCTACACGCGCTTTCATGAGCAGAAAACCGGTTATCGCGGGCAACTGGAAGATGTACAAGACGGCGGCCGACACCACCGCTTTTATTGAGCAGTTCCGGCCGCAGGTGGCGGCGACGGCGGACCTTGAGATCGTCATTTGTCCTCCGTTTCTGTCGATTGCGCCCGCGCTCGAAGCATTGCGCGGCAGCAACATCGAGATCGGCGGCCAGAATCTCTACTGGGAGCCGGAGGGCGCTTTTACCGGTGAGGTTTCAGGCCCTATGTTGAAAGCCGCCGGAGCCGCGTGGGTGATCATCGGGCACTCCGAGCGGCGGCAGTATTTTGGAGAGACGGACGCGACCGTGTTCCGAAAGACAGTCGCGGCGCTGGAGGTCGGGCTGAAGCCGATTGTGTGCGTCGGCGAGCTTCTGGCTGAGCGCGAGGCCGGGCACACCGATGCCGTGCTCGAATGGCAATTTCGCGAAGGCCTGGGCCGGCTTACGCCACAGCAGTTCGCGCGTGTGGTGATCGCGTACGAGCCGGTGTGGGCGATCGGGACCGGACGTACCGCGACGCCCGCGATTGCTCAGGACGCGCACGCGTTTCTGCGCGAGCAGGCGCGCGCGGCGTTCGCGGACGATACGGTTCGCATTCTGTACGGCGGAAGCGTGAAGCCGGAGAATATAGACGGCCTCATGGCGCAGCCCGACATCGACGGCGCGCTCGTCGGGGGCGCGAGTTTGACAGCGGCATCGTTCGCCGCGATTGTGAACTTCTGAGATGCTGGCCGCGCTCCCGCTCCTGCTACTGATGGCGGAGGCCAACCACCCGCACCTCGCACTACCTCCGGCCTACGACGAACTGGCGCGCCTGGCGCAATCCGCGCCCGCCGCCATCGCCGCCGACACGTGGCTGTGGATTGCGGAATCGGGCAACGTATCCAATAAGGACGCGAAGAAAGACCTGATCGAGCACGCGTTCGCGGTGGCGGCCTCGGCGCAACTCCGTATGCCGTTTCGAGGGTCCGCTCCCGACACCCCTGCAGGCATGTTGGTGGCCGCGTCGAAGCTGGGGCTGGATGCGTTGACACTGCAATCGCGGGCGGTCGTCGACATGATCGCGCTCGATCCACGCCGCGCGCGTGAAATGTTCCAGGGCATCGGCACGCCTGAAGTAAAGCCGCTCTCGTGCTCCGACCGTGCGGTCACCGAGGTGGGAGCGTATTACGCGGCATTGGGCGCGTTGATCAGCAGTGCTTTCACCCGGGAGGAGCGGGCGCGCGGTGATGCCGCCGGTCTGCTCATCGGGGTTCTGTCGCGCATTGGTTCGCCGGTGGAATTGACGCCGGCGCTGAAGCTCGCCGCAGCCGCGGGACGTACGCCTGACGAACGCGCATCCGTGCTTTCGCGCCTGGCCAGCATACTGGAAACGTTGTCCGCGGACGACCGCACGTATTCGCTCACCATCGATGCGCTCAGCGCCGCTACGCCCGCGGAACTAAAGCCGGCGCTGGCGAAATACAGGGAGCGGCAGGGGGGAGCGACACACTGCCAGGCTCCGGGCCAAACCGCGTCAGCGTCCATCGGGGGCGCCCAGGCCCCTGCCGCGCAGGAGCAGGAAGACGCGTACTGGCAGACGCCCACTGCACGGCACATCCTCGAATTGGGACAGCGTTTGCGGTTCAGTCCCGGCAACATCGCGCTCAGCGCCGCCGAACGCAGCACGCCGGAGTGGAAGCAGCGTCTGACCGAGTTTCTGGACCAGGTGGACGCTTGGCCTGCGGCAGGCGAGCGATCGGAAACCGACTATTTCAACGAGCGCGCGATCGTGTACGAAGCGCTGATCGAGTTGATGCCGGTCGGCGCCGATCGCGACAAAGTCATCGATGCGTTCGCGTCGTTTCTGAGTGGGTCGGACGCGCAGCGTACCGCTCCGGCGACGTGGTACATGCACGCGCACACGGCCGTGGAGCGTGTGCGGCGGTCAGGCGGCGACACGTCGGCGCTGTTCAAAGCTTTTGCGGAAAGCGGCAATCCGGCGTTGACCTTATACGCGACTCGGGAGCGGCTGGTCTCGGGTGCCGCCGTTCCGTAACGGCACCCGCGTTTCGTTCCGGCACCGCGCCGGGCCGTGGCGGCACGCAACACTATGACAGGCGGGCGTTGGACAAAGGCACGTGGCGTGCATCGGCAACGCTGAATGCCCGAGATGGACACCAAATACTTCGGCCGCCTCACCTATACAGACGAAGACTGTCTGGAGTTCCCCAACGGCTTGCCGGCGTTTGAGCAAGAGCGGCGCTTCTTGCCGATCGAACGCCCGGACATGCCGTCGCTTGCGTTCTTGCAAAGTGCGCGCGAGCCGTCCTTATGTTTCCTGGCGGTGCCCGTGGAAGCAATCGACAGCAGCTATGAAATAGCGGCGTCGGCGGACGATCTTGCCAGTATCGGGCTGCCCGCCGGAGAGCAGCCGCGCATCGGCGTCGAAGCCGCGGTCTGGGTGCTGCTTTCGGTGTACGAGAACGGTTCCGCCACCGCGAATCTGCTCGCTCCGGTCATAATCAATCTATCGAACAGGCACGCCGTACAGGCCGTGCGCAGCGATTCGCGCTATTCGCACCGGCATGTGTTGGCTAGCGCCCGCGTACCCGTATCTCCGCAGCAGGCGGCATGCTGATCCTGCGACGGCGGCCGGGAGAAGCGCTGTTGTTGGGCGACGATATTGAGGTCGAGGTGCTCGAATCCTCTGCATCCGGTGTGAAGCTGGGCATCCGCGCACCTCGCGAAGTCGCCATCTTACGCAAAGAGCTCAAGAGCACCGCGGAAGAGAATCGCGCGGCTGCGCGCGAGGTCTCCATCGATGCGGTGCGCAGTTCGCTGCAGCCTCTTTTCGAAATTGATTCAAACAATCCTCCTCCGCCCCGATAAGGTTCACAGGGGCTGCTCAGCCCGCTAACGCAGCGCACGCAGGTGTCTGCCGCGACGCGCAGCGCCCCGCTCGCCAGGATGGCGGGACGTGAATAAACTTCAAGGAGAGAAGACGTGTCTTTTAGCATCAATACCAACACCGCCTCGCTCGATGCGCAAAACTATTTGCGGGTCAGCAGCGATTTTCAAAACCAGACTATCAACCGTGTTACCTCAGGTTTGCGCATTGTCTCGAGCGGAGATGACGCCGCCGGTCTGGCCATTGCCAATTCCTACCGCTCCAATGAAGCCGTACTGACGCAGGGTATCCGCAACGCCAACGACGGCCTTAGCCAGTTGCAGATTGCTGACGGCGGCTTGAACAACATCTCGCAGTTGCTCGATCGCGCGCGGACGCTGGCCACGCAGTCGGCTTCCGGCACGTTCACGGGCGACCGTGGCGTGCTGAACAGCGAATTCCAGAGCGTGCTCAGCGAAGTCGACCGCCAGGCGCAGGCCATTGGCCTGAACGTGGGCGGAACGTTCGCGAAGTCCCTGGCGGTGTTCATCGGCGGCGGGGCTGGTTCGACCTCGGCCGCGCAGATCGCCAATGGTTCCGTTTCGGTCGACCTCAGCACCTCCACTGTCGATTCGCTCAGCCTCGGTCTGAAGGGCGTGCAGGCGTCGGGTAAAACCGGCACCGACATCGGAACAGGTTCCGCGACTTCCAGCGTGGCGACCATTCTGGCGAATGCAACGAACACTGCCTCTGAAGCGAACGCCGGCTTCACCGATTTCTATTTCACCGGCCCGGGCTTCTCGGACACATCCGGCAACAACGTCGTCAAGGTCTCGGTCAACCTGAGCGGCGTGAGCGATACGGCCAGCCTGGTTAACGCCATCAACTCGGCGATTCAGGGTACGGCAACTGGTGGATCGCAGCAGGCCACTGCATTCAAGAATTCCAACGTCGTGGCGTCGATCGTAACGGACGCGCAAGGCCGCTCGCAGCTCGCCTTCAAATCGAGCAGTGCGGCATTTTCGGTTCAGGGTGGCGACAAGGTTGCCAACGCGTTTCTGGGCAATATATCAACCGGGTCCACGGGTGTGGACGGCGCGGTCACGGCTACCGGCGCTTCCGCGCTCACGAATGCCGCGACGGCGGGCTCCGTAAAGATTCGCATCCTGGGCGCGGGCCTGGACGGTAACTCTTCGAACGACATCAGCCTCACACTGGGCGCTGGCGATACGCGTACGACCATCGTGAGCAATATCAATGCTGCGATTGCTGCGAATGCCACTCTTGCGGCTACCGGCATCCAAGCCAGCGTCGATGGCAGCAACAACCTGGTTTTCAGCGGCCACGCGGGACAGACTTTTGAAGTGCTGACCGCCGGTGACGTGACGGATCAGTTGGGCTTCGGTGCTTACGCGGGTGCAAGCGGCGTGGCGGGCGGCGGCGTTTTCGACTACAACTCGTTGCAAGCGGCCGGCGCCGCGGCGGCTAAGACGCAGGGCATCGCGGTTTCCGTCGGCGGCGGAGCCACCGTCGATCTCGGCGTGCTCACCAGCAGCGCCACCGAGGCTACCGCTCTGACCACATTGAACAACGCCTTCCAGGGCAATGCGACGCTTCGTGCGATCGGCCTGGTTGCGACCGACAATGGTGGAAAGATCAAGATCAGCAGCACCACCAACGCGGACTTCCGGCTACAGTTCTACGCCGGAACCGGCGATGGTTTTGGCTTCGGCGACACCTCCGCCGGATTCGCCGGCCCTGCAACCGATGCAAGCATCGGGAGCGTGTACGCTGGCAAAACGTCCGTCGATTCTCAGGGCGCCAACTTCAGCGCCAACTCGACCGGGACCGACGCTTACAAGTTCACCGGACTGCGGACTTTTGGCGATACCCAGACGGTTACGGTCACGGCCGTCGATCCGACCGGGACGCAGCACACGCTAAACGTGAATCTCAGCACCTCGAACGCCAGCAACCTGGATCAGGCGCTTTCTACCATCAACACCGCTTTGCAGCAGTCCAACGACACGGTGCTGAAGCAGATTGCGGCCGTGAAGGAACTGGGCACCAGTGGCGCTGTCAACAACACGGAAGGGATCCGTTTCCTGAGCTCCGGCACGGCCTTTAAGGTCAGCTTGGGCAGCACGCAAGTGGGCGACGGCATCTCCGACGGCCAGACGGGCAGTCAGGGCGGCCAGCCGCTCGCGTCTGCCATCGTCGGCGACGGCGGTACCGCCGACATCAGCAACCAGAGCACGGCGCAAGCTGCCGTCACGGCGATGGCGACCGCGGTCACCACGCTCGGCAAAGCCCAGGCCGTTGTCGGCCGCGGCGAGAACCAGTTCACCTATGCCGTGAACTTGGCCGAGTCGCAGGTCACCAATCTCGCTTCGGCGGAATCGCGCATCCGCGATGCCGATCTGGCATCGGAAGCCGCCAACCTGACCAAGGCGCAAATTCTTCTGCAGGCCGGCGTCGCCGCACTGGCGCAGGCCAATTCCGCTCCGCAGGCGATCCTGTCGCTGCTGCGTGGGTAATCCATAATTAATCAACCCGCGGCCATCCGGCCGCGCAACCGGGGGGCGGCGCAGTATCGGCCGCCCCTCGTATTTTTTTGGCGGTCACACAATCGTGTGAGATGGCCATCCGGGTAGAAAACATTAGTACCTCCCCTGTACAGGTATTCAGCGTTTCAGCCGATGAGATTACTGGCACACTATGGTGGACGCGGAATTATCGCGCGGCAGCGGCATCCAGGATGGAACTCTTGACGACCTCTGCGATGCAAGCTCTTGCACCGTCGAGGAGGCCATTGCGCTGGCCAGTAAGCTGGCGCGCACCGATCCTCTGCTGGATGTAAAGCTGGCAAGGCGTCTTCTCGATCTGCTCTCCTCATCCGCGGGAGCCGACCGGATGCTGCGCACGCTCGAGATTCTGGGCGCTATTTCAACCAGCCCGCGCATCGTCCCCCTGCTCGTGCAGTTGCTGCGTGACAACCGTCCGCGCGTCGTATCGAAGGCCGCGCTGCTGATTATTCGCTGCGGCTGCAACGCGAACTGGTTCAAGCAACTCACGCATATAACGGATCCGCGCGTGCAGGCCAATGCCATTGAGGCGCTATGGGGCGTCGATTCCTCTGACGCGCGTGCCCTGCTCTGGGCGAGCGCGAACTCGCCGCACAACCGTATTGCGGGAAACGCCGTCCTCGGACTCTATCGTATCGGCGAACTTCGTTCGCTCAATCTGCTGTTGCAGATGGCCGCGCATACGCAACCGGGGTTCCGCGCAACGGCCGGATGGGCCATGGGCCAGACTCGAAATGCTCGCTTCAAGCCGCAGTTGCTTGCCCTGATTAAGGACGAACACACGCTCGTGCGCCGCAACGCTTTGCGCGCCTTGCGGCGTCTGCACGAAAGCGCAACGCAGCAGCTTGACGTGAAAATCTGGCGCGCGGAGCGCCAGGCCAACGGCGTCGTACGCGTCCATTTACTGGTATGCCTGCCCAACGGTGAACCGGTGCGCGGCTTAGTGCCGACCCAGATCATGCTGTTGAACGACTCCGTCGAGCTCACGGCCTTTTCGCTCGAAGAGAAGTACGGAGTCCCGCCGCTGGCCGCTGGGTTCGTTTTGCCGGTTTCCGACAAGGCCGAGCCGTGGAGCAAGACCGTCGTGACCGCCTGCATTGAGCGCCTGAAGCAGGTGGAGCCGTGGACGGCACAGGTGCTCCGGTACTCGGGTGTCGAGGGCACCGGAACGGCGACAGAAGGCACTGTTGCCACGCGCACGTTGCGCGACAACGAACGGCGGCTCGTAAAATTGGGCTCGGGCTCGCTTGCAGCCATGTCCGGCTGGAAAGAGGGAGTGCTCGGGGCGTTAAAAGAGAGTACCGACCGCCCTGGCGGCATCCTGCGTCTTTTTGAGGCCATCCATGTCATGGTCACGGGTTGCTCGGCGGGAGTCGGCAGCCGCCACGTGCTCGTGCTGGCACCGGAGTTCTCCGGCGAAGCGCCGGATCCGCTGCGGGCTCGTGCGATCGCCTCGGCCGCGGTGAGCCGCGCCAGGGCGGCCGGCGTATCCGTTCATGCCGTGCTCCTGCCGGGCGCGACCGCCCTCGGCCCCCTACTGCACCGGGTTTGCGAACAGACCGGCGGTGCGCTCGCCGAGGTCGGCGAAGAGGATGCGACGGAGGTGTGCGGCGGACTTTTCAAATTGCTGCACGGAAGCTACGAATTGCGCTATCAGGCGGGCGCTGCTCCGGTCGAGGAGCTCCGGATACAGGTACACACAGAGGCCGGCGCAGGCCAGGCCGTATGCAAGGTCGTAAACCGCGAGTGAAAATGCACCGCGACGGACGGTTGCGACCCTGCGTAGAATGGATTTTGATACCGCTCGCGGCCGAAGTTCTGATCGAAACACCTGAACAAATTTTCGCGCGCGTGTTCCGTACACTGCGCCCCCGCACACCCCCGCCGCAGATCCATCTCTCGTTCCGCAAATTCGCAAACGCCAACAGCTCGGTCAGGTGGAACGGCACGTCAATGATCGTCAAAATCACGGACGTGCTTGAAGGTGCACCGTCGCACGTGCTCGAAGCTCTGGCTTACATCCTCATGGGCAAGCTCACGCGCAAGCCCGTGCCGCGTACGTATGCGGACCGCTACCGGCGGTATCTCAATCGCAAAGATGTCCGCCGCAGTCTGCAGCTCATCCGGCAGGATCGGGGCCGCAAATTCGTATCGGGCCCGCAAGGCTCCGTCTTCAACCTCGAACATATTTTCGAAGACCTGAATGTACGGTACTTCTTTGGTCTTATGGCGCGGCCGCAGCTTGGCTGGAGCCGGCAGCCGAGCCGGACGCTGCTCGGACACTACGATCCCTCGCATAACGCGATCATCCTCAGCCGTATCCTCGACCGTCCGATGGTGCCGCTCTTGGCTGTCGAATACGTGATGTTCCACGAAATGCTACACCTGCGTTTTCCAGTGGAGCACCGCGGCGTGCGCCGATGCGTACACACGCGCGAATTCAAGGAGGCGGAAAAAGAGTTTGAAAACCTGGAAGCGGCGAAATCTGTATTAAAGCAGTTGTAAAGAGATGGGCTATTCGGCGGGGTGCGGGACCAGCCGGTCCACGTGCTGATGCATATGGCGCAGTGCGGCTACCAGTGGCTCCACATTGACTGACGCGAGCCCGGCACGAGTCAGCCCGACGGTGTGCATAGAGATTGACAACTGCACTCGCCACATCGTCA
Source organism: Bryobacteraceae bacterium (assembly GCA_025929455.1). The sequence goes on from JAICMB010000083.1 coordinate 8,870, forward strand.
CCATAAAACCAAGGCGGGCTTTCCACAAGGCCATCTGGAACTCCGTCTCGTCCGCAGTCGAATAAACGATCATGACGCGGGCAACGTGGACCAGACGATTAAAGTCGCGTTTCAGACTGCGCAGATATTGTCTCAGCACGCGGCGGCGTTCGTGCCGGAGGCTTCTTCCGAGCGCCGGACAATAGCCCGGTTGCCCGGCCAGGAAGTGGAAATCGTCCTCATTGAGCAGGCGCTCCATGGGCCGGTAGATGTCGACCGTGAAGTTTTCAAACCATTCCGGCTGCAGCGTGATGCGCGGCCGGAGCATGCGCGAAAAGGCAGCGGCAAGCAGTGCGCAAAGCACTACAGCTACGAAGATCACTACACCCATAAGCGCAGAACCTCCCAATCAGACCCGCACATCGTCGCAATGCCAGAATACCTGCAATTGCAGAACAAAGCAATTCATTTAATCATCTGCTCCGATCCTAATTTCCACAAAACCGGTTCCGGAGTAGTACTTACAAATGAATAGTTCTACGATCGCGCGTACGGAGCAGCGCATCGTTGATCGACTGTAATTGATGCAACACACGGTTGCGGTCGCGGGCATTCCAACTATGGCCGATAACCATCTGCCGCCGCTCGCCGCGCCGGGTCAGCGCCAGCGCCCAGAAGTATACGCACGCCGTGCTAACGATTAACCCCACGGTGCTGACGAGTTCTCGCCACTCACCGCGTTGCAGCCGCATGAACACCAGCGTAGCTTTGGATAAGAAATAGATGGCGTAGCCGAGCGAGTAAACAATGGCATTCCGCGATAGCGGGACCGGATAGTAGGACAGAAACGCCGTGATCAGCAGGATGAAAATTACCAGGCTGAACATGACCGGGTATTCGACAACCTGGAACA
>JAICMB010000840.1 GCA_025929455.1 Bryobacteraceae bacterium
CGACGAACGTCTGCTGCTGCTCCAGGGCTTCCGCTATGGCACGGCGCACTACAACGTCGCCAACCGGGTGAACAACACGGTCTCGGACTCGGAATCGCCGGTCGCCCGCACTTGGAATCTCGGTGCGTCCTACCGCATCACCCCGGCGATGACCGGATTCGTCAGCTACGCCGAGTCCTATCTGCCGCAACGCACCTTCGATTTCTTCGGCAACGTTCACCGGCCCATCACGGGCCAGGGTTACGATTACGGCCTCAAGTATGATTTCCTCGATCACCGGTTCACCGGCTCGCTGGTGGGCTATGACATCAAGCGCGGCAACGTGCTTCAGCCCGATCCCGATCATGCGGGCTTTAACATCCAGTCCGGCGAAGACCGGTCGAAAGGCGCGGAGTATTCGCTGCTCGGTCGCGTCACCAAGAACTGGCAGGTCGTGCTCGCTTACGGCTACAATTCGAGCCGCATCGTCAAGGATCCGACCCGCCCGGAAAACGTCGGCAAACGGACGACGAACATTCCGCGCCACCAAGGCAGTCTGTGGAACCGCTACACTTTCAAGGATGGCGCATTGAAAGGCTTTGGCGCAGGCTTGGGCGTGATCTATGTGGGCAGCCGTCGCGGAAATTCCAGCCTCGCCGATGTTCCCGGACTCGAGAGCCCGGCCTACACCCGGATCGACGCGCGCCTTACCTATCAGCGAAAACTCCTCGGTTACGATGCGTCGTTCGCTCTCTCCGCCAACAATCTGTTTAACCGCGACTACCTCAACTCGTATGTGCTTTACGGGGAGCCGCGCAACTACATGGGCACGGTTTCGCTGCGCTTCTAATCTCATGACGCTTGGCATCCGGGTTCTTCGCTTATTGGGACTGCTGGCTCCGCTCTTCGCGAGCGGGGCCACGCCGCCGGCCGACGTTTACGATATCGTCGTTTATGGCGGCACCAGCAGCGGCGTGATCGCCGCCGTGCAGGCCGGGCACATGGGGAAAAAAGTCATCCTCATCGAGCCCGGAGTGCATTTGGGCGGCATGGCCGCGAGCGGTCTCGGCATGACCGATATCGGTGACAAGGCGGTGATGGGAGGCCTCGCCCGGGAATTCTACCGGCGGGCCTATCGTTACTACCAAAATCCCGCCGTCTGGAAATACGGAACGCGTGACGGTTATGCGGCGAAAGCACACGAGGCGATCGACGAGCCGACAACCACGCAGTTTTTCATGGAGCCGCATGTGGCGGAGCAGTTGTTCACCCACTGGCTCAAGGAAACCGGCGTGCCCGTGCTTCTGCGGGAGCGCCTGGATCGCCGGAGTGGCGTGGCCAAGGATGGCGCGCGTGTCCTCTCGTTGCGAATGGAAAGCGGACGCGTGGTTGCCGGGCGCATGTTCATCGATGCGACCTACGAGGGCGATCTGCTTGCGGTGGCCGGGGTGAGCTACACGGTGGGACGCGAGTCCAACGCGCAGTACGGAGAAACGTTGAACGGTATCCGCTACCTGCCCGCCGAAAAAGTTTCTCCATTCGTGGCGCCCGGCGATCCTGCCAGCGGATTGCTGCCGGGA
>JAICMB010000538.1 GCA_025929455.1 Bryobacteraceae bacterium
GTAAGGTTGTACTGGCGCGGTGAAAATCCGGACAGATACCCGAGCGAGCGCAGTTGCTCCATCGAGCGCTCGTCGACTAGGTTGGCTTCGATTTTCTCTGTAGCGCCGCCTCCGATCTTGTTGAGTTGTGCATCGAACTTTTGGACCTCGGCCGGATGCTCGGCGATTACGTTCTTGCGTTCCTCGGGATCGGAAGTCAGGTCGTACAACTCGGATTTCGGGGCGCGAATGTACTTCCAGTGGTTCGTGCGAATGCCGCGCAACTCCGCCCAGCCGAGGCTTAGCTTAGGATAGAGCGTCTCTTCATACGAGACTTCCGTTGGAACGGTGCGGCCCGCGAGTGTGGGAAGCAGGCTCACGCCCTGCATGTCGGGCGCGGCCGTTCCGCCCATCAGCGCCAGCAGCGTCGGCGTGAAATCGATGCTGCGCACCTGCTGTTGCACACGGCGGCCGGCCGGGACGCCGGGACCCGACAGCATGAATGCAATGCGCAGGGTGGAGTCATAAAGAAATACGCCGTGCGTGTACTCGCCGTGCTCCGCCAGGCTCTCGCCGTGGTCGGACAGCACAGCTACGATCGTTTTATCCGCCGGCGACTTCGCGGCGATCGTATCGAGCAGCCGACCTAACTCATGGTCGGCATACGCGATTTCGCCGTCGTAGGGCCGCTCACGATACTCATGCTTGAACGGAGCCGGCGGATCGTACGGCAGGTGCGGGTCATACAGATGCACCCACAAAAAGAACGGGGCCGCGCCCTGCGTTTTCAGCCAGGCAACCGCGCGGTTGACGGTATCGGAAGCGCGGCGCTCGGGATCCTCGCGGACGTCCTCGCGGCCGCCCACCTTCGGCATCTGATCGTCGTAGACATCGAAGCCATTGTTGAACCCGAACGTCTTCTTCAGCACCGCCGAGCTTACGAACGCCGCTGTGTGCCACCCCTGCTCGTGCAAAATTCTCGCCAGCGGCCGCGCGGCCGACGGCAGGATGAAGCCGCCGGTATTACGGACGTGATGCACCGTCGGATACTGGCCCGTGAAGATGCTGGCGTGCGAGGGCGACGTGAGCGGCGTCTGGGCAACGGCGTTCTCAAACAGCGCGCCGCTATGCGCGATGCGGTCGAGCACCGGCGTTTTGATTTTCTCGTAGCCGTAGCAGTGCAGATGATCCGGCCGCAGCGTGTCGATGGTCACAAGCACGACATTAAAGTGCTCGAGGGGCCGCGACTGCTGCTTGCCGGAACGGGAGAAATTGCAGGAGCTGGTTACGGCGAGGCAAATGAGGAGGGCTAACGCACGGAACTGCATGACGCGTGCTTTTTACAGTAACAGGAACAGGTGGTAGGGCAGGCAGTCTTGCTGCCTGCCCTGTGCGGGAGCGGTCAGAACTCGATACGCCCGCTGAGCTGCATGACGCGATCGCCGCCGCCCAGCAGCAATGTCCCAAATGCGGAATCACCGACGGTATGATCCGCGATATACGGCACGGTACGTTTGAGCGGGTTGGTCATAGACGCGCCAATTTCGAAGTACCGTCCCTCCCCGCCGAGATAGAAGCGTTTACTCGCTCGGAATTTCTCGCTTAGAATCGCCGGGCCTCTAACCGTCGGCAAATTCCTTGGCGCTGTTCCCACGCGCAGCGGTGTTCCATTCGCTGTCATGGGACTGGGTGCGAATGCCGCCGGATTCAGGTATGGCGTGGGCTCCTGTACATCGACAGTGCTAGGAACACCGCCCACGGTCTGTTTTTGGCCGAGAATGACGTCCGGCCGAATCGTCGACGAGAATCCCGGGGGCGCGTTGATTCCCGACTCTCCGACCGAGACTGGAAAACCGGACGAATAGTTGTGAATCGCTGCAAGCTCCCAGCCGCCTAGAATGGGGTTGGCCCAATGCAGGTTCCACCGCCGGTTTTTCCCGAACGGCGTGTCCCACACCCAAGTCAGCTTGAAGTTCTGCGGCAGGTTGAATGAAGCCACCGAACGCTCCAGGCCGCGATTGTAGTAATCCTGCACCGTGGCATAGTAGGCGGCCGGTCCGTTCGAATCCATGTAACCGATCGCCTTCGACCAGGTGTACGCCGCTAGGAAGCCGAGGCCGTTGGTCAGATGGCGAGTCACAGTAACCTGCAGTGAGTTGTAGTTCGAGTTCGTGTTATACGGGAACTGCTCTTCCACACCGTAGAACTGTGGATAGGGCCGCAACGCTTGCGATACGGTGTTGTCGTCCGGGAACCCGGAGTATGGTGTGTACTGCGGATGCAGACTCACGGGTTCGTTGAGGACGTCGCCCATGGACAGCATGCTTGCCGGCAGAGCATCGTACTCGGTAAAGCCGCTGCCGGGTGTGCCGCCCCACAACCGCGTGCCCTTGTTGCCTATATACGCGACTTCGAGCACGGTTTGACCCGGCAGGGCATACTGCACGGTAAAGTTCCAGTTCTGCACATACCCCGGACGGTTCGCGTCAGGGGCGGTGGTCGCTACCTGCTGAAAGTTCGCCGAAGAAGGATCGGTATTTGGAAGCGGTCCTCTCAAGCCCGGAAACGGCTGGCCGAGATAAACCGATGGGTTGTCGATGAATCCCGTGGGACTCGTCCCAGCCGCGACATTAACGGATGAATTGTAGCCGTACAAGAATCCGCCATATCCCCAGTTGTTCGCAATCGGCGGTGTATTCGTGATCGCGTACCCGGCACGGACCACTATTTTGTCCGTGACCCGGTAGGCAGCGCCGATGCGGGGATCGATCTCGCCAAAATACGTGTTGTTAACACGGCTCTTGAATACGAGCGCGCCGGGGCGGTTGCCCGCTTCCGGATTGGGTGCGTTCAGGTCGACTTCCGACATCCGTCCAGTAACTTCATAGAACGGCGGGATGATCTCCCAGCGGAGGCCAAGGTTGACCGCGAGCCTCGGAGTCACTTTCCAGTCATCCATGGCGTACATGGCGTGATAGGGTTGGCGGAAGCCGCTGCTTAGACCGACGACCGAGTGACTCGCGCGGTTCGCGCCGCCCAGCAGAAAACTGGCGAACGCATGGCCTGTAGAGTTCAGGTACCCCGGAAGATCGGTCGCGCGCGGCGTAAACGTAAAGTTGCCGGCATCGGAAAGCGAGCGGTCATTATAGAAATACCGCGTGTAGTCATATCCAAAATGGAATGTGTGAGAACCGTGGATCCAGGTCAGGTCGTCATCGTACACATAACTTCCA
>JAICMB010000695.1 GCA_025929455.1 Bryobacteraceae bacterium
CAGAGTGAGGGCGCATTCAGCGCGCGCTCAATCGTGAGCGGCGACGCGGCATCGAGCGCGGCGGTGTAGTCGAAATGATTGATCGTCAGGATCATGGCGTTCCTTCAGCGGAATTTGCGTAGCTGGCACAGTTGCTTACACCAGCGCGTTGCGTGCGGGTAGAAAGCTGCGGTAGCAGACAATGCGTTCGTTGTCGAGCGGATCCGTAACAGGCAACGCAAGAAACTGGGCGCTCAGGGCCACGCGTTCGAGCCTTCCCTGTCCTTTTGCGGCGAGCGGCAGCGCAGACTCCTCCGCGCTTGCCATGGGCTGCAGCCGCGGATAGTGGAAGAAGATGCGCTCCCCCTGCGCGCCCTCCATGACGAACAGACCCGACCATTCGTGATAAAAACTTCCACCCTCGCGGTCCAGGAAGCCAACAATCGTCTGAACCTTCGCACCAGAAGCCGGAGCGCCACCTGCAAGCGGCAGTGCCAGGTGCAGAACTGAGCCAGTTACTTGCACCACCAGCGCCGTGTTGAATGTCACGCGGCGGAGATAGTCGGCATCCGTAAGTGCCTGGCGAAGATATGCTCCACTTATCGGCGATCCGATGTAGCCGGTCTGTCCACAGTAATCGAGATCGACCGCGATCATCTGCCCGGCGGCAAAACCGGCAGCGTCGTTCGCGGAGAGAACCAGCGTGCTTGCCGTCGAGCCGCTCTGCACCGCGGCTGCCGGTGCGCCGGGCGCAATCGCATTCATGTGCTGCGATGCGGTAGCCAGGGCCATCGAAAGCTTGGTCCAGGCCAGGAACTCCAGGCTCACCTGGGCGCCGATGGATTCGCGCACCTGCTCGAGCGGGGCGGCGGGAACGCCGCCGGCGATGGCGGACGACTTGCTCATGGCCTTTCGCGCAAAGTTCTGGATGAACCCCAGGTTGATCCACGGCGCCGGCGGATGATCGAGATCGAACGAGCCCTGCTGCGCCGGATCGAAGAGGACCGGCTGTTGCGCAGCCCGGTTCACCGGCGCAAAGTAGGCGCGAACGCGGCGCGACACCGGCGCGGGCGCGGAAAAGTACGTTGCGGTCATCACTCACCTTCTTCCTGATAGCTGTAGACCATGACCTTTGCCGAGCGGGTAAGGCGGTCGCGTTGCGCTATCGCCGGCGAAAAGACGGACTCATCCCAAAACACCTGGGTGAGCAGTGCTGTGGGCGGCTGAGTGCAGTAATCCCACTTGGGCGCGGAAAACGGCTGCAGGATTGCGAGTAACTCGCCGTCCATCTGAGTTAGCGCACGGCCGCGATCGAGCCCGCCGTAGGTCTGGCAGCCGCAGGTGGCGTAGACGACTTCGCATTCTTCCGCGATGAGCGTCGAGGCGAGGTCGATATCGGCCCCGTGGCCCAGCCACCGAACAATGAAAATGTCGCTGGGCAATTGCGGAAACGGCGCTTCGGCATCTTCGACGAGAATGCCGGGACGAACCGCGCCGCGCAGCAGGATGGTCCGCTCGGAATTGAGCGCCGCCAGCCGATTGCGCACGGCGATGTAGAAACTGTCTTTGGCGTTTTGCATAAGTGCTCCGAAAGTGTGCAGTTGTCGGTATTTGCTTCCATTTCGAATCGCAAGGCGCAGTTGTGCTGACAACTGAAAACTGACAGCTGATACCTCGTAACCGCGCTACACCATTTGCGGTCGCGACTCTCTAAGCAGTAGCCGGTAGAGATACACCTGGCCGAAGGCCTCATTGCCCGCGATGGATTCAATCGCGTAGTCCTGCGCCGCCACGGTCACCGTGAGGGTCATGGCGAACAGCGCCTGGGCCGACGAAAAGGAAAGGGCCCGGACCTGGTCCTCTACGCTGGAGGCGGAGACGAGAAGCTCCCAGCGAGGCGCGTCTGAGCTCTGCCACATGGGGCGCAGCTTGCGCATCACCACGGGGCTTAGAACCACCGCGGCGGACGCCGTGGCGACAAGGCCAACCTCGCATTGCGCCCCGTCAGTGTTGGTGGTCGTCACGCGAAGCTGGGCGCTCGTGCCGCCCACGGAACGGAGCAAAGCGTCAGCGATTCGCTGCGACGCGCCCGTAGAAGTGCGGGAAGATGTGTCGCTCATTTCTCACCCCACGCGAGTCGCAATGTAGGGACGAAGCCACACCTTGACGGTGTCGTCCACAAGCGAGCTCGAGAAGTACTGCATCTGCATGGTGTCCATTTTGCTGCTGCGCGCGTTGAGCGCCGGCGTGGATTGCGCATTGCGCACGATCTGCGCGCAGGCGAACTTGATGTCGTCGCTGATCGTAGTTAGCCCGGCGGTGTAAGTGACAGATAACTCGTTGTAAGGCAGGCCAAAAAAGTTCATGGGAAGGGTAAGTTCACCGGTCGCCGGGTCAAGATC
>JAICMB010000186.1 GCA_025929455.1 Bryobacteraceae bacterium
AAATCCGCACCTGGTATCGCTGGCAGGACGTCGCCGCGAGGGTCGAATTTATCGTCGTAACACGCCCGGGCCATTCCTACGATGTCCCGGCGGGTGCGCGCGTGCACGAGTTGGCCGGGTTGGAGCTGCCGGTGTCCTCGTCCGAGATTCGCCGCGAGTTGCGCGACGGCATCATACCCGCCGAGTTGCCGCCGCCCGTGGGCGCCTATATTGCTGCGCATGGCCTATACGGCTATGTCGCGCGCTAATCCGTGCGGGAGGTTCTAACGCACGCGCGCTGTTGCGCGTGAGCTGTTCTCTCGTCGACCTTCAAAAAACGGTGCATAAGACGACCCCGCGCAGCATAATTTGGAGTAGAAGGAGATTGCTCTGCTATGAAGATCCTGGTGACGGGCGGAACCGGAAATGTCGGCGGCGGTGTAGTTAAGGAACTCCTCAAGCGAAGAGCCGACGTCCGGGTGCTGGCTCGCAAGCAGCCCGCAGGAGGCAAGCTACCCGTCGCCGTAGAAGTTGCGATCGGGGACCTGCTTGATCCTGTTTCGGTCGAACAGGCCATGCAGGGTGTCGATAAGCTGTTTCTGCTGAACGCCGTCGTTGCGGACGAACTGACGCAGGCGCTGATCGCGTACGGAATCGCCAGGCGCGTTGGGCTGAAACACGTAACCTATCTTTCGGTATTCAAGGTGGAAGAGTTCCGCGACGTGCCGCATTTTGCATCGAAGCTCGCCGTCGAGCAGGCGCTGCGCGAGTTCGGCGTGCCGTACACGATCCTGCGGCCCGGCTACTACTTCCAGAACGACGGCACGCTTAAGGACGCTCTGACGGGTCCGGGTATTTACCCGATGCCGATTGGCACAGCCGGGATTTGCGCAGTGGACACTCGCGATATCGCCGAAGCCGCTGCTATTTCTTTGACCGGGGATGGCCACCAAGGACAGACGTACGACCTCACCGGCCCCACGCTGATCAGCGGTCCGGGAAATGCGGCTACGTGGAGTAAGCTTCTGGGCAAGGAAGTCAAATACACCGGCCACAACTTCGAGCAGTGGGAACAGCAGATGCGCGCGAGAGTTCCGGGATGGGCGGCCTTCGACCTGCGCATGATGTTTCAGGGCTACTTCGACCGCGGGTTCGCTTCAACGGAGAATGAGGTTGCGCGCCTGACGAAGCTACTGGGCCATGCACCCCGCAGTTACGTGGACTTCGCAAGTGAAACCGCCGCGCTTTGGCGGAAATGAATAGCTCATTACAGGAGAAACAAAACCGTCCACGCCTAGCCTGCGGGAAAGGCCGATAAAAATGGGCCCAACTCCCCTCGCGAGAATTCATGCATTCGTTTGAGAGCAACCGCCCGCGGCTGATACTATCGTTTTCGGAGCGCGTCTGCTCGAGTTTGTGCTCGGTCCCTAAATATTGATCCAACACTCAATGCTTTGGGGTCCGACTCGGTTTATGCGCCGGTGTGCAGGCTCCGGCGGCGGGGCCGCTGTGCGGTTCGAAGCCGTCATGGGAGAAGCCTAAAGGCGCTCGGGGGACTCCGCCCCTGTTAGGTCCGGGGTCAAGAGCGGGGATCGAGACGCGGGCCGCGCTGGGGCGCTCCGAAATTCCCCGCAAGCCGATTCATGAACATCCTTTTTGTCGGCGACATTTTCGCCTCGCCCGGCCGTAGCATCGTCGCCGCCAACCTGCAGCGCATCATCACCGAAGAACGGATCGACCTGGCCATCGCCAACGGCGAGAACTCGGCCGGCGGCTTCGGCATCACGCCCGCGATCGCCGCGGACCTGTTCTCCATGGGCCTGGAAGTCCTCACCACCGGCAATCACATCTGGGATAAAAAGGAGATCTTCGACTATCTCCCGCGCGAACCGCGCCTGCTGCGGCCGGCGAATTATCCCGACCCTTTGCCGGGCTGCGGCGTTGCGGTAGTGCGCGCGCGCAACGGAGTAAGAGCGGCCGTGATCAACTTGCAAGGCCGCGTGCACATGCCCGCCACCGACGATCCGTTCCGTAAGGCCGACGAAATCCTGGCCGCGCTCGATCCCACCGTCAAGGTGCGCTTCGTCGACTTCCACACCGAACTCACCAGCGAGAAGCAAGCCATGGGCTGGTATCTGGACGGGCGCGTTTCCGCGGTTGTCGGCACGCACACGCACGTGCCTACCGCCGACGAGCGCATCCTGCCCGGCGGCACCGCGTACCAGACCGATGCCGGAATGACCGGGCCGTATCGTTCTGTCATCGGATGCGATGTGCAGCTCTCGATCCGGCGGTTTCTTACCGCCATGCCGGTGCGCCTCGACACGGCCCGCGACGGCGCGGAACTGCACTCGGTCATCGTCTCTGTAGAAGAGAACACCGGCCTCGCGACCGGCATCCGCCGCTATTCGATCCCGCAGTAGGGCGGCCGATCGGTTTGTGCCGGCGGCCCAATCGTCCGTTTGCGGCAAATGCATCTTCGCCCCCACATCCGGGCCGCCGCGGCATACACCGACCGGCCGCCCCACGCCACCACGGGAACCTGCCGCCTGCCAGCGGTGTCTATTCTGATGAGGGCCGCGCAGCGGACCCCCGATCGGCAGTAGAATTGGTTCGAAGCCGTGACGGACACGACCAAAGTACTCGACCTCGAGGCGCCCTTCTCCACTGAAGCCGCGGGCACCGAAAATCCCGACCATGCGCTCGCTTGCGGGTTGCGCGCCGGCCGTGAGGCCGCCTACGAAGAATTGATTCAGCGCTACCAGCAGCCCGTCTTCAACCTGGTTTGCCGCCTCATGGGCGATTACGCCGCCGCCCCCGATGTCGTCCAGGATGTGTTCGTCAAAATCTTCCGCAGCATCGGCCATTTCCGCGGCAACAGCAGTCTCAAAACATGGATTTACCGCATCGCGGTAAACGAGGCCCACAACCACCGCCGCTGGCTGACGCGCCACAGCCGTCAGGAGATCGGTCTCGCGAGTGGCGACGAGCTTGGTATTCACGAGCAGAAGCTGACCGACCCTGGCCGCAACCCGTTCGAAGTGGCTTGCGATCACGAGACGCGCGCTCTGGTTGAGGAGGCGCTCCAGTCGCTCAACCCGAAATTTCACGAAGCCGTCATTCTCCGCGACATCGAAGACCTGAGTTACGAAGAAATTGCATCCGTGCTGGAGGTTTCGATCGGCACGGTAAAAAGCCGTATTCTGCGCGGCCGCGAGGCGTTACGCAATTGCCTTGAAGGCCGCTTGGCACTCGGCGGAAGTTTCGAATTCGCGCCACAGACGGCGCAGGCATTTCGGCACTGAATATGAATTGCAGGACCGCGCGTGTAAAACTTTCGGCTTTCGAAGAGGGCCTCTTGCCGGACGCTGTCCGGAACGAGGTCGCGCAGCACTTGCGGCGATGCCGCGCCTGCAACAACGATTGCGAACAGTTGCATCACGCCCGGGTTGCCGTTCGGCATCTCCCGGCGTACGCGGCGCCGCCCGCGCTTACCGTCAATCTGCGCATCGCGGCTTCGAAGGAGTTGCAGCGCCGCGCCAATACCCTTACGCGCTGGGACCGGCTTTCGCTCACGCTCCGCGACCTCATGCGGCCGGTGGCGCTGCCGCTTGCGGGCGGCATCCTTTCCGCTCTGCTGCTGTTTTGCGCGCTGGTGCCCACCTTCACGCAGCGGTACAGCGGCAGCGACGTCCCGCTCTCGTTTTTCACGGAGCCTGTCGTAAAGAGTATGGCCCCGCTCGGCTTCATGCACGGCGACGCCATCGTGGATGTTTCCGTCGATGAAGACGGCTGCGCCGTGAGTTATTCGATCGTGGGAGGCGGACATAGCGAGGAGTTGCGGCGCACCATCGAGAACAATCTGCTGTTCACGCGCTTCACGCCCGCCACGGCGTTCGGCATCCCCACGGCGTCCACTGTTCGCATCGCGTTTCGCAGCAGCCGCGTCGAAGTCCGCGGTTAGTGCGCTGATCCAAATGTCTCAGCAGAATGGTGGGGCAGGTTGTTAACCTGCGGCCGATTGTCAATCGGCCTCGGTCCGCTACCGAGCCGGCTGCATCCGCGTGCGGAGTACGGCTCTGAGTGCAGCGCCGAAAACCTAGCGCGATCGTGCAATAGCGGGCGAGGCTGGTCTGGAAGGAACTGGTCCGACGTCGGACGAGGCCGATTGCCAATCGGCCGCAGGTTGACAACCTGCCCCACGGGATCGGCGAATCCAGGACTCTAGTGGGCCGGCGCTACGGTCAGCATTTCTTAATTCGTCCGTCCATCCTGGAGCGCATCGCCGCGGCCGCGTGCGGCACGGAAGTCGCTTTGCCGATCGTAGAGATCGGTCCGGGTAAAGGGGCGCTCACTACGCACCTGCTTCCGCGCGCGGCGCGCGTCATCGCGGTTGAAGTCGATCCCGTCCTCGTGCACTATCTACGAGCGCGCTTCCGTGAGCAACCCAAGCTGGAGGTCATCGACAACGATGTCCTGCACATCGACTTGTCGCAATGGGGCCGCGCGATCGTGTGCGGCAATCTGCCGTATTACATCACGTCGCCCATTATTGAGAAGACACTCGCGCTCGGGCCGCTGCTGGAGCGCGCCGTGTTTATGGTGCAGAAGGAAGTAGGCGAACGCATTACCGCCGCGCCCGGCACGCGCGATTACGGTTATCTCAGCGTGTCGTCGCAACTGCTCGCCGAGACCGCGCTGCTGTTTGAAGTGCCCGCCGCGGCGTTCCGGCCGCCGCCCAAGGTGGATTCCGCGGTCGTGCGGTTCACGCCGCGCGTTGAGATGCCGGTACGCGACCCGGCGGCGTTCCTGAAGTTCGCTTCGCGCGCGTTCCAGCACAAACGTAAAACGCTGCGCAACAATCTGCGGGAGCATTACGACGCGGCGCGGGTCGATGCGATGCCGGAATCGAAGCAACGCGCCGAACAGCTCGGCATCGCGGAACTGGTGCGCGTGTATAGCTACTTGGAAAGAGGGCAGCCGGCAGAAAGCGACCGGCCGCCCCACTCCTGACGTTACTGCACCGGCATGGTCGCGAACTGCACGAAGTACCCGACGTAGCCTTCCGACACCGGCGTGTGCATTACCAAGCCCACCGGCACCGCAGCTCCGCTCTGTACATCCGACGGAACTTGGAACGCCACTTCGTACACTCCCACCAGCCCCGGAACCAGGGTCGCCGAAACCAGCGGCACCACCGCGCCGTTCAGGCCGATGTCCATCTCGTTCGCGACGGTCTGGCCCTCGATACCGGCCAGGTTCGTCCCGGACGGAGTGTTGGTCGCGCCCAGTCCAGTCGCGAAGATGCGAATGGTATCCCCGCCCTTCGCCGGATTCGACGGGCTCACGTACGAGCCGTCGGGCCGCACCGCGACCACCTGCGTATCGCCGAACACGCTGGTCGTGAACAGACCGGGCGCAAACGGCTGCACGGCCGTGTTGCTGATCGTCGCGGTCCCGCCGCCGGTGCCCGTAATGACCACCGTCGCCGTCCCGGTGGCGCCCACGTCATACGGCACCTGCACCGTAACGGATTCCTGGCCGTTCACGTTCGCAACGTTGTAAATCGGCGCGGACACGCCGTTGAACGTGACGCTGATTCCTTCGAGCGTCGTAGGCAGCGGCCCGATGATGGCCTGCGGAACGGTCACGCCCTGCAAACCTGTGGCGATGCCGGTGCCCGTAATGGTCACGATCTCGCCCGGCGAAATGCAGAACGTAGTCGTGGTCCCAAACTGCTGGCACGGATTCTGGAAGCTGGCGCCGTTAACGATGTTGATGTTGGTCGGCCCCGGCTCGCGAGCCGTTAGAGTGAACGTCGCGGTGCTGTTGCCGGCGCTGGCCGTTATGGTGATTGGACCGGCGGTCTGCCCCGCCGTAACGTACGTGGAAGCCAGCCCGGAGCTGTCCGTCGTGGTCGTGGGGTTCGCCAGTGTCGCATCGCCGGATGAGACGACGAACGTTACCGCAACACCCGGCACGGCCGAGCCTGTGGCATCCGTCACCTTCACGCCGACCGGTTGCGTGAACTGCTGGCCCAGAACAGCGGTCTGATTGTCGCCCGCGACCACGGTTAACGCGCTCACCACAACGTTCACCGTTTCCGTAAACGTCGCAGACGCGCTCCCCGTCCCCGCAGACACTTTGATCGTCACCGGCCCGGCCGCGCCGCCGAGCTTCACAGCAGTAGACGTCCGCCCCTTAAAATCCGTCGTGCTTACGGTATTCACCAATGTCGCGCTGCCGGAGACGACCGTCCACGTCACTGGAACCCCGCCAAGCGCGTTTCCGGCGGCATCGGTGATCGTGACCACCAGCGGCACCGGAAGCTGCTGTCCCGGCGGTCCCGATTGATTATTGCCCTGCGCAATTTGCGCCTGGGCAGGCACGCCCGGCGTCACTTTCACGCCGAGACTGTATATACGCAAATACCCGACGTCCGCAGTGGCCGGTGCGTTGCCCACGACGGGGCCGAGCTTTATGTCACAAGTCGCGATGCCGCTCGCGTTCGTAAGAATGCCGTTGCCGGTTGGGTCCACGCATGCTGCCGACGGAGTCCCGCTCGTATTCACGCCCGTGTTGTCGATGAACAAGCTGACATTCGGAATCGGAGTGCCGATTTCGGACACCACCGTTGCGGAAAGCCCTTTGGACAGCACACTGCCGGCGGAGCCG
>JAICMB010000028.1 GCA_025929455.1 Bryobacteraceae bacterium
AGCGCTCGAAAACATGGCGGATCTGTTCGTGCGTTTTGGCGGACATAGGCAGGCCGCCGGGGTGACGCTTCGCGCCAAACGTGTACCGGAGTTCCGGCGGCGTTTCGCGGAGTTCGCGGCGCGGCAATTGGGCCCGACGGATTTTGTGCCGCGGCTCAGTATCGATGCCGTTGCAGATTTGACGGAGCTGGACGATGAGGGCGCGAAGCAGTTACTCGCACTTGAGCCGTTCGGCTGCGCGAATCCGGAACCGGTGATAGCGCTCCTCGATGCCGAGATAACAGGCGCGCCGTGTGTGTTCAAAGAAAAGCATTTGCGGCTTTCGGTGCGGCGCCGCGGCCGGCTCCTCAGCATCACGGCTTGGAATCTGGCCCAGCGCGCGGCAGAGTTTCCGGCCGGCATGCGTGTCGACGCGGCGTTTAAGCTCGAGCGCGATAGCTACTCCGAAGCGCGCGGATACAGCGCGTGGCGCGCGATCCTGAAAGACATTCGCCTGGCGGCGGCGATAGCGGGAAGCGCGGCGGTGTAGATTGGGGCATTGCGGACCCGGTACGGGCGAAGTACTACGGCAGAACCATGCGATTGTGGCCAAAGTACTACTGACGACGCCCGGGCAGACGCCGCATACTGAGGCGGTATGACACCGCTTGCCACTCCGGTCGAAGACAGCGCGGCATTGCAACTGCCGCCGATCATCCTGCACCCGTTTTCCGAGCCGGGCGGCCCGCAATCGCTGCTTGAAAGTTCGCGTGCGAGTCTCATGATGCAAGGTCTTCTGCCACCAGGCACGCGCTCCGCGGATGAATTGAGCCGCAAGCTACTGGCCGGCCGCTTTTCCGAAATCCGTATGCTGTTCTATATCGGCAAGGACCTCACGCGCTGGCTCGACCAGTGCATGGAAATTGCCGAACGCCATCCGGAGTTGCTGCCCGCGGGCGTACGCCGCCAAAGTTTCGTCGACCTGCTGCTCGATCACGCACCTGCGGAGGTCGAGCAGAAGTTACGCCAATGGGGCGTGGCCGATTACCGCGCAATCTTCTCACGAGCCCTGGCGCTGAACACGGTTTTTTCCCAGGTCCCCGCGCGCGCTGCCGTGACACCGGAGTTTTTGCAAAACTATTTCCGCTACGCCGACCAAATATTCGTCGCCATGCGGCAACTCGAGCCGTACGCCACGCTCTCCCGCGCGCAGTTTCATTTCGACCTCTACTCCTCTGCCGAATACACGCGCCTGCTCGAAAGCGCCTGGGAACAGACGGCGTAGGCAGTAGACCTTACGTTAGAACGGCAGCCCTGGAGTTTACCGTTTCGCCGCTCGCCACAGCGTAAAGCTTGCCGGAAACCGTGTCGGTGTGGCACGGGTTTGCGTCCGCGCGACTGCTATTCTGATATCGCACGTCAAGTGGAACTTGGCGTGCAATTCGCGCATCCGGGGAAGCAGACCGCGGGTTAACCATGCAGGCGTTAAACGAACGAGCGGAAGACGGCACCGGACGGGGCGACGTCCTACGTGCGGCCCTGCGACGGGCGTTACGCCGCTACCGTTTCCTTACAGTTGTCAATGAGCTGGCCCTCGCATCCGCCGCAGTCTTCGCCGCGGTTGCCATTCTGCTGATAACCGGAACTGAAGTTTTGACATGGTATTGGCTTGCTGGTTTATCCGTGCTCGCGGCCGGCATTTGCGGATGGCGGCTGCGCCGGCGCTCGCTTTCGCCGTACCGCATGGCACGATTGATCGACCAGCGGCTCGAGTTACACGACGCGCTTTCGACAGCCTGGTATTTCCACGAGCATCCTGGCGCGACGTCCTCGCGTGCGACCGTCGAACAGCAGGCCGCCATGGCGGAACGTGCCGCCCGCGATGTGAACGTCAAGACCGCCTTGCCGTTCCGTTTTAGCCGTTGCATGTATTTGAGCGGCAGCATTGCCGCTGCCGCGATCTGTATTTTCGGCTTACGCTACGGAATTACGCGCAGTCTCGATCTGCGTCCGGCGCTGGTTCAGATTCGTTTCGACACGTTCCTGAGCTCGGACCAGCCGCAGACCAATAAGAAAGCCGCGAATCCGCTACTAGCCAAAGCGTCGACTCCGGTCGAGCAGATGGGTCTTTCGTTCGACCCCTGGCACGCCAAAGCAGACGATCGCACCGGCACGCCGGAGGACGAGCTTGCAACCACCGGCGCATCGAAGGCTGAGAACAAGAGCAGCGGCGCCGCGGCGGAGGACAAGCGAGAAGGCAACCCTAGCGCGCAACAGCCGGAGCAGCAGGGCGAGGCGAGCGCGGGCAATCGCAGCGCTCCCGGCCAGCGCAACGCAGCGGCGTCACCCTCCGAAGACGGCCAGCGTTCCGCTCAACAACAGAACGGGCCGCAACGCGCGTCGGCGGGAAGTGGCAATTCGAGCCTGACGGATAAGATGCGCGATGCACTTTCGAACCTGCTCGCCAAATTGCATATGCAGCCCAAAGAGGGCGGCGCAAACTCCGCTTCGCAGAATGGACGCGAAGGTGGACGCGAGATGGCGAAAAACGGCGCCCTTCGAGATCAGAACGGCTCGCCTGCCCCCGGCAAAGGGCAGCAGCAGGCAAACGCCTCGCCGGACGGGCAGGGCGACCCGCAGCAGAGCGCCGGATCGCAGTCTCAGAATGCCTCCGGGAAGAGTGCCGGGCACGATGCGCAGCGCGATAGCGCCCAGCAGGGCAACAGCGGTGCGGGCTCGCAGGACGGCGACAAAGATGCGAAAGAAGCCGCGCAACTCGCCGCGATGGGCAAGATCAGCGAGATCCTCGGCAAGCGTTCACAGAACGTCAGCGGCGAAGTGATGGTGGAGGTGGCGCCGGGCCGTCAGAGACTGCGCACCGCATGGTCGAGCCGCCGCGCGCAGCACGCCGATACCGGCGGAGAGATCAGCCGCGATGAAGTCCCGCTCGCGTACCAGCAGTACGTGCAGCAGTACTTCGAAGCGATTCGGAAACAGCCACCGCTCGCCGCGCCGCAGTCGCGCGCGAAATCCGAACCGCCGCGCGCGGGCGCCACCTTCTGAGCGCGCGCCTGGCTTTCTTGCGTTGTTACCGCCTACGCTGTTTTACTAGGACTTGCACCTGTAGGCTGCGATTCTTCCCGCGGTCCTGCGGCTGCGGTTGTCGATGCGGCAGCTTGCGTATACAACCCGGAGGCTATTGGCATGGAACTGCGCGTCCTGGCGTTCGTGCTCGCCGGAGGCAAAGGTACCCGTCTCTATCCGCTCACGAAAGAGCGCGCCAAACCGGCTGTGCCGTTTGGCGGGCGGTACCGGATTATCGACTTCGTCCTCAGCAATCTCGTTAATTCCGGTATCTACTCGATTTATGTGCTGGTGCAGTTTAAAAGCCAGTCGCTTCTACAACACTTGCGGGAAGGCTGGGAAGCGAGCAGCCTGCTGCGCAGTCATTTCATAATTCCGGTTCCTGCACAGATGCGCTCGCCGGGCGAGGACTGGTACCAGGGCACCGCCGACGCGATTTATCAGAACATCAATCTCGTCGAGCAGGCCGAGCCGCATCTCGTCGTCATCTTCGGCGCCGATCATATTTACCGCATGAATGTGCGCGAGATGATCGAGTTTCACATGCAGAAGAGCGCGCACGTCACAGTGTCGGCGATTCCGGTGCCCAAAGAGCAGGCATTCGAGTTTGGTGTTCTTGAGACCAATGCGGACGGCAGGATCATCGGGTTCCATGAAAAGAAAGCGGACGCGCCCACGCTGCCAGGCGACCCGAGCCGCGTGTACGCATCGATGGGCAATTACATTTTTTCGACCAAGCTGCTCACCGATGAGCTGTATGCCGACGCGGGCAACCCGGACAGCTCGCACGACTTCGGCCGCGACATTCTGCCAAATCTGATCGGGCGCGCCGAAATGTACGCCTACGATTTTCAGACGAACCGCATCCCGGGCGACCCGCCTGGCGCGCCCGTCTATTGGCGCGACGTCGGAACGCTCGACGCGTATTTCGAAGCCAGCATGGATTTGCGCGCGGTGTCGCCGGTGCTGAATCTGTATAACCGGCAGTGGCCGCTGCTGACGGCCGGCTACTCGGACCCACCCGCGAAATTCATTTTCGATGTTGAGGGCCGGCGTGGACAGGCGCTCGATTCGATTGTCTCGGGCGGCGCGATTCTGTCCGGTGGATTGGTGCGCGGGTCCGTGATGGGCCGTGGCGTGCGCGTGCACTCGGGCGCCTATGTTGAGGATTCAATCTTGTTCGATAACTGCGACATTGGCCGCCGCGCGCGCGTGCGCCGCGCCATTCTCGACAAGAACGTGCATATTCCGGAGGACGCGACGGTCGGCTACGACGAGGACAGCGACAAACTGCTATATCACGTGACCGAAAGCGGCATCGTGGTCGTCGAGGGCCATCGCTCGCCGGTCGACGTGTCGCGTATCATCATTTAACTGTGCCGATTCGTTCCTACAGTGTCGTGAAAGGTTCGCCGGAGGACGCGTCTGTTAAATACGATGCGGCCGGGCGGAACCCGCACTATCACATCCACCTGCGGACCGACGCCGGCGACACATGGGACGTCGCAGTAAATATCGAGTCGCAGGACGGGTCGGAGGTGCTGTACCTCATCGACGATAACTTCACGCCGCCGAATGCTGGCTTACTCGATGAAACGGCGAGCGGGCTGACACCGCTCGACAACGTTGCCGGCGGGTTGGCGCTCGATTACGTGCGCGAAGGGATCAACGGCGCGCCCATGGTGGACCGCACCGACATGGCTCTGCTTCCGATCGGCGTTCCCGCGCGCGATGCCGCAAACGATCTACACAACGGCATCGTGGATCTGTTCAATCGTGCCAAGGCGAACGGCGGGATCATGTATACGTTCGGCAGCGCTTATGCGAACCCGAACGGCATCCACGACATTCATATGAACCAAGGCAATCCGCTCGGCGGGGGCCACGAGCAGGATAATGGCGTTTGGCAGGATGGGGCGCTGTTCGTGCAGTTTACAGCAGAGCAGAAGTGGTCGGCGCTGTTTATCGCGTTCCAGACGGAGAGTTGGCGCACGGACGCGGATGGGAATCCAACAGTCTAAAGCGGTAACCTTCGAATATGGCGGACCTACGTGGACCGGCACCAGCTTCCGCAGAGCAGTTGGCGAAAGAACTTGCGCATCCCAGCGCCAATGCGATCTGGGATCGCGCGTTAGAGATCTTCGGCGATGAAGCGAAAGCGCGGAGCTGGATTACAACGCCACGCGATCTGTTTGATGGCCGCACGCCTGAGGAACTCATCGAAACGGGAGATCCGGCAGAGCAACGTCGGGTGCTCGAAATCCTGATTCGAATTGATTACGGCGTCTTCTCCTGAGGTGCATGACCGTTTACCGAATGCACCGGGCCAAGCGGGCTGCAACAGATTACACCGGTGCAATGGTCGCGGGCGGGCGGTGGAATCCAATTGGGATCGCCATGCTGTACACTGCCGAGCACCTGTCGCTCGCTTGTCTGGAAGTGCTGGTCCATCTCGACAAGAATCAGTTGCCGCGCGATTACGTCTGGTCGAAAACGGAGTTGCTGGACAGCCCCGAACTGTTAAGTACCACAGTTCCGACGAGTGTCACCGCGTGTCAAGTTTCAGGAGCGACATGGATCCGCGCAGGCAATCAACTCGCCATCCGAGTGCCGTCCGTGATCATCCCGGACGAATATAATGTGCTGCTCAATCCCAATCACACCGCGTATGCGTCTGTCCCGTGGAGCGAGCCGCGTCCATTCAATTTCGATCCGCGGCTCTTGGCGTCGGAGCCACGGATGCTGTAGTCCGCCGTCTCCCGCGTTCACGCACGGCTCACGCTAAAACGGAACGTCGTCGTCGCTAATTCCGCCGCCGAAATCGTCCGCGGGCGCGCTTGCAACCGCGCTCTGCGGCCGCGAGGTGCTGCGCGGTTGACTTGCGAAGCCGGGTTCGCTGCCGCCTTCGCGATTGCCGCTCAGCAGGATCACGTCGTCGGCAACCACTTCCGTGCGGTACTGTTTCTTGCCTTCTTTGTCGTCGAAGGAGCGCGTCTGAATGCGGCCTTCGACGTACACCTGCTTGCCCTTGGTCAGATAATTCGCCAGGTTTTCCGAGCGCCACAGCACAACGTTGACCCAGTCGGTTTCTTCTTTCCACTCGCCCGTCTGCTGGTCCTTCCAGCGGCGGTTCGTTGCAACGGAAAAATTGGTTACGGCCACGCCCGACGGCGTGAACTTCGTCTCGGCGTCCCGGCCGAGATGGCCCACAAGAATGGCCTTATTGACACTGCGGCTTGCCATTAGAATTGCACTGTATCACAGTCCCGCGCGTTATCCCCGGCCGCCGGCGGACCCGCTGCTAGAATCGTGTTTTCCCGATGCCGATCGACTGGTTTCCGCTCTGGCTCAGTCTGCGCGTAGCCGCCATCGCGACGGCCATCGCGCTCACGCTAGGGCTGTGGATCGCGTGGATTCTCGCCAATCGCGACTTTCGCGGGAAAGAAATCGCGGACGCGGCGGTCACGCTGCCGCTAGTTTTGCCGCCAACGGTGCTCGGCTACTTTCTGTTGGTCGCGCTCGGACGCTTGAGCCCGTTCGGCCGCCTCTACGAGAGCATCACCGGATCGCCGCTTGTATTCACCTGGCCTGCTGCTGTCGTCGCGGCGCTGTTCCACTCCACGCCGCTGCTCATCAAGTCGGCACGTGCGGCGTTTGAAAGCGTCGATCGCTCGTACGAGCGTGCCGGACGCAATCTCGGCGCATCCGAACTGCGGCTGTTCTGGCGCGTTACGCTGCCGCTAGCGCGGCGTTCGATCGCGGCCGCGGGCGCGTTGGCGTTCGCCCGCTCGCTCGGTGATTTCGGCATCACGCTCATGATCGCGGGCGATATTCCGGGCCGTACGCAGACGCTGTCGATCGCGATTTACGACGCGGTCGAATCCGGCAATGGCGCGGTGGCGCGCACGCTGGTCATAGTCATCTCCGCCGTCGCGCTGATCATCCTTTCGCTCGCCAACCGCTTCGCGACAAATCCGTTCGGGCCGCGGCAGTCGGCCCTATGATCGCGGCGCGCATCCGCAAGGAGTTGCCGCCACGCCGTGATTCGCGCGGTTTCACGCTGCAACTTGAGTTTGAAGCGGGCCCCGGGATCACGGCGATTTTCGGTCCCAGCGGCGCGGGAAAAACGCTGACGCTGGACTGTATCGCGGGCTTCATGACGCCTGACCGCGGCCGCATCCTGCTCGAAGACCACATTCTTTTTGACGCCGTCGCGCGCGTGAATCTGCCGCCGCGCGTGCGCCGCTGCGGCTACGTGTTTCAAAATTACGCGCTGTTCCCTCACATGAGCCTGCGCGCGAATCTGGAGTTTGCGGCACAGCGGTTGCGCGCGACCGAACGCCGGCGGCGCGTGACCGAAGCGCTCGAACGGTTTCATCTGGGAGAGGTCGGTGGGCGGCGGCCGCACGAGTTGTCCGGCGGCCAGCGGCAACGCGCCTCGATCGCGCGTGTGCTGCTGGCACAACCGCGCGCGCTGCTGCTCGATGAACCGGCGCGTGGCCTCGATGCTCCGCTGCGTGCGGACCTCTACCGCATTCTTCGCGAAGTGCGCGCCGAACATGACATGCCGATTCTGCTGGTCACGCACGATCTGGATGAATGCCTGGAACTCGCCGGGCGCATGTTGGTGTTGACCGACGGAAAGCTGGTGCAAGCGGGCGAGCCCGCTGCCGTGGTCGCACATCCGGCGGATGTGGAAGTTGCGCGGCTGTTCGGTCTCTATAATCTTCTGAGCGCAGAAATCCGCGCACTCGACCCGGGGCGCAATAGCAGCCGCCTGCGCGTCGGCGAGCACGAGATCGCGGGGCGTTATTATCCGGGCCGGCTGATCGGCGACCGCATCTGGATCTGCATCCGGCCGGACCAATTGCACGCGATGCCGCGCAGCGGCCGGCCGCAAGCAAATCAACTGCCGGCGGAACTGGAGAGCGTAGTGCCGCGACCGGGAGGGGTGCGGTTGCAGTTCGCGGGCGGGCTCGCGGTGAACGCCGCAGCGCGCGATGTCGACGGCACGGCTAGCGTTCGCGAATGGGTGGTGGAATTTCCGCCCGACGATGTGACGATCCTGTGAAACGTTACTGCATCACGGATTCGCTGGACGTAGTCGCGCGCGCAACGGACGCGGGCGCGGACCTGATTCAGATTCGCGCGAAGCAACTTGGCACGCGCGATCTGTTGCGTCTGGTCGAGCAGGCGATCGCGATCGCAGGACCTCGCGTACTCGTGAACACGCGAACGGATGTCGCGCTGGCGTGCGGCGCGGCGGGCGTGCATTTGCCGGCGGATTCGGTATCTCCGCGGGCGATCGTGCCCGCCGGATTTCTGATCGCCTGGTCCACGCACAACGTCGAGGAACTGAAGCGCGCGGAACGCCAGGGCGCCGCCTTCGCGGTATTCGGCCCGGTGTTCGACACCCCCGGCAAAGGCTCCGCGCTCGGACTCGCTGCGCTGCGCGATGCCGTTCTCTCCACCTCCCTCCCGGTTTTCGCACTCGGCGGCGTCACGGCAAAAAACGCCCCGCTCTGCATCGAAGCCGGTGCGGCGGGCGTTGCCGGCATTCGGCTGTTTTTGTAGTTTCCACCGGGACGCGCGTGGCGCGTGCGCTATTGTACGCTACTTCTTCGATACAGCCACAACATTCAGAACGTAGGTCACGTCCACATTGAAGCCTTGCGATGGGTTCTCCGCGTGAATGTGCAGCGTGTGGGTAGCCGCTGTAAGCGGCGGGATGGTAGCGTATATGCCGTCATCCACCGCGGGCGAGAATATACCCGCCGGAACATTGCCGAGACCAGCTTGCGCGCAGGGCGCATCGAAAACATTGTCCTCGGGCAGGGCGACCGCAAATACGTCCGACTGCATCCGCTGAACGCGATGCACCGGTACACCGTCCAACTCGGCCGACACATTCGTTGCGCCGTCGATAGACGCAGCGGACGCGGCTCTCAGGGCTTTTACTGAGACATTCGCCGGCCCCTGCCCGCACACGTTAGGAGTATTGATGTTCACGGCGTTTATCAGCGGGAAGAAAAGTACCCGGTCATCTGGTACTGAGCATGTACGCATCGCAGTCCCTCCGCCAAAAGTACCAGCTAAGAACCACTTGGACCCACGCTGCCCAATCATGCAGTTTGCGCCGGTGTTATCAAGCTGCGGGTTCACGGGAGTAGGGATCGACAGCGCCCACTCCTGCCATTTTGCGCCTAAGGTCTCCTGTTTGCCGTCATCCGCTTTGATCGAGCCCGCTGCCGTGAGAAGGCCCAAACCGATGACTATCGCCAGAGCTGGTTGGTGTACTCGTGCGTTCCGTCGCATTGAGTGTTCTTTCTTCCTTTGGAGGAGGTTCGGAGCTTCAGTGTTGCGGTTGTGCGCGTTCCAGCGCCCATACCGCTGATGAGAATTGGAGCGAATTTACCATCGCATTGTACGGTGGACAAGCCCAGCTCGCGCTAGCCCAGATCGCGCTAACCCGATCGGTTGATTGCAGCCGAATGAGGTCGCGGTTGCAAACCCCATGGCGATGCTCGCCGAATCCTGCCCGGTCCCGCGCTGGGCTCGCGGCTCGGTCCGATGCGGTTCGCGCCACCGCCCTGCCGGTGTTCGCCTTGGGCGGGATCACAATCGAGAACGCTCTGCTGTGCATCGAAGCCGGCGCGCCCGGCATCGCAGGTATTCGTTTATTTCTGTAAAGCCTACGTGAGATCGATGCGGTCCTTGTCCACCGCGATCCACGCAGGCACCGCAACCGCGCAGAACGACAGCGATGCAATCAGAGCCACGACGAATCCGAGCAGTGATGTGGTATACGGCGCAACGCCGTATAGCAGTTGCAAAATTGAATGGTACAGAAGGACGACCGCACCGATGCCGAATGCCTCTCCCATGAGTACGAACTGAAGCGTCTTCGACGCCAGCAGCCGCACGACCCGCGAGCGGGGCGCCCCGAGTGCCATCCGAATGGCGATTTCGCGTTTGCGAGCGGCGACGAGTTCCGCCATCACTCCGTATGCTCCGGTTACGGCCAGAACCGCAGCGCACGCCGCAAACCAGAGCAGCAGTCTCATATTAAACCGGTGCCGCGCCATATTCGCATCGATCAGTTCGCCAACTGTTGCGTCTTCGGCCACGGCCTGGCTCGGGTCCATCGACGCAAGTACACGGCGCACAACCTTGCCAAGGTCCTGCTCGCTGCGATTGCCCCGAATGACGACATAGTGCGTCGGGGCTCCGGCCTGGCGGTATGGGAGAAAAACGCTCACATCCTCCTGCGCTACGTTGCGGTAGCGTGCGTCGCCGCATACGCCAACGATCGTGAGCCACTCCGAATTGCCGCCGAGCCGGATTCGCTGTCCCACTGCGTTGTGTCCGGCAGCCTCGATTTGTTTCGCGAGGTTGCGACTGACGATTACAACGGGCGCGCTCTTTTCGGAATCGTGCTCGGTGAAATCGCGGCCTTTGAGTAGCGGTGTACCGACCGTCTCGAAGTATTGCGGCGTTACCGATTCGTAATTGGCTTTGGGCAGCGCCGCTTCACGTTTGCGGCCGTCCTCGAACTCGAATTCGTACCCGCGCTCCCACCCGATAGTGCCTTGCAACGGCCGAAGCAGGACGGCCGCCGCGGACGTAATACCGGGCTCCGCTCGCAGCCGGGCGAGGAGTTCGCTGTAGAACGCTCGTCGCTTCTCCGGGTCGATGCTGCTCGATGCGAACAACCCGGTGCCGCGCAACTGCAAATTGACGGTGAGCGCATCGCGATTTCCGAACCCGACTTCGGCCGACATCAACGCGCGATAGCTCAGCATGAACAGGCCGGCGGCAGCCAACATAATCACTGCCGCGAAGGTCTGCGCCAGAACGAACAGATTGCGCATTCGCAGGCTGCGCCGAGAAAGCGACGCGTGCGCGGCGCCTTCGCGCAGGACGCCTTCCACCCGCATACGCGCGACGGGCAATCCGGGCAGCATCGTGCATACGATCGCCGCTGTTACAGCCGCCGCGACCGCGAACGCCACGCTGGCCGGATTCAACGCCGCTTCTGTGAGTCGCGGAATGTCGGTGGGCGCGCAATATACAATCAGGCGAATCAGGCCCTCCGCGAGGGCCAGGCCAGTTGCGCCCCCGATAATCGCTAGAAATGCGCCCTCGGCCGCGAGTTGCGTCAGAATATGGCGGCTGCTCGCGCCGAGCGCAATCCGCGTCGCGATCTCCGGCGCGCGGCCCAGCACGCCGGAAATAATGAGCAGGCTGGCGCTCAAGATGGCGGCAGCAAGCAACAGGATCGACGCGCCAAGCAGGATCCACAATTGCACGCGCGATGAGCCGGTCCAGTACTTCGGCAACGGCGTGACCACCGCGCGCTGCGAGCGCGAATATACGTCCGGATATCGTTGCGCGAGGCGATGAATCAACGTCTCGATCTCAACCGCAACGCGCTCATGCGACACTCCTCGCTTAACGCGCCCGATTGCCTGTAGAAACGTTGCGGTGCGGCGCTCCACCACGTTTTTATCTGTGCCGAGCGGATACCAAAAGCCCGCACCTCGTGGAAACTCCACTCCAGGACCCATGACGCCCGTGACTGTATAGCCCTGACCGTTTAACCGGATCATGTGTCCTACGATGCGCGGATCACTGCCCAAGTAGTCGCGCCACACGCGATGCGACACCATCACGACGTGCGGTGCTCCCACATGCTCGTCCGATGCCTTGAAATCGCGGCCAAGCATCGGTGCAACGCCGAGGACACGGAAAAAATCGTGCGAAACCGGCGTGCTTTCGATTTGGACGGGCGTGCCGTTCCTGGTTTCGAGCACTCGCGCGTAGCCGTACAGCGAGGTCGGCATCACGGCGACGTACTCGAGATCGGGAACGTTCTGCCGCAAGTCGCGCAACTCGGGATACGCCATTTCCTCAACGTATGTGCCTGCGAGCGGGTCGACTTTTGTGATTACCTCGATCGAGTCCTGCCGTGGAAAGGGCAGCGGCCGCAGAACCACCGCGTCAACGAGCGAGAACATCGCGACGCTCATTCCGATTCCGATCGCCAGAATGGACGCAGCCGCACCATGCCCCTTGCGCGAATGCGCAAACGCGCGCGCGCCGGTTCTAAGGTAAGCCAAGGTGGTATCGAGCAAAGATCAGGGTAGCTTTTCCGCGGCTCCGCGTTAGAAACTCCGCACCTTTCCGGCGAAAACCTGACGAAAACCCGACGCCAATTCTTTTTCAGCCTCTAAGAGCAATGGATCCAGTAACTTACGCCACCATTTCGAATCGTGCTCGGCTGGCATGTCACAACGTAAAATCCGCTTCATACGGGATAGTTTTCGGCTGCGGATAAACAGAAAATTGAACTAGTGGACACGCAAACCATTTCAACCGCTTTCGCGCCTGCGACTGCTTCGGCTGCCGCACCAGCGCCGATTCGTCTGGAACCGGGCGCGCATTACTCGCCTGCCGCCGGGACCACCTTCGTGGTTTGGGCCCCGCGCAGCGTGCATGTCGCGCTGCACGTGCTCGCTCCCGAGGAAGGCTGGTTTGCCATGGAGCCGCTCGGTAAGGGTTTCTATCAAGCCGTGCTGCCCTCAGCCGGCCCCGGCACGAGATACAAATACCGTCTCGACGGTGCACAGGAGTTTCCTGATCCCGCATCGCGCTTCCAGCCGGAAGGTGTGCATGGTCCCTCCGAAGTGATCGATCACGAGTTTGCCTGGGCGGACGAGTATTGGGCCGGAGTTGCGCTGCACGATTTCGTCCTTTACGAAATGCACGTCGGCGCGTTCTCCGAGGGCGGCACCTTCGACAGCGCGATTCCGCATCTGCGCGCGCTGCGTGAGATGGGCGTGACAGCGATCGAAGTGATGCCGGTGGCGCAATTCCCCGGTAAACGCAACTGGGGTTACGACGGCGTGTATCCGTTTGCCGTGCAGAATTCCTATGGGGGGCCGAACGGACTGAAGCGTCTGGTGAATACCGCGCACCAAGAAGGGCTCGCGGTCGTTCTCGATACCGTTTATAACCACCTCGGTCCTGACGGCAACTATCTCGGCGCGTTCGGACCGTACTTTACATCGCGCTATGAAACGCCCTGGGGACCCGGCTTCGATTTCGACGGCCCGTACCGTTCGGCCGTGCGCGCGTTCATTACATCGAACGCCGCCGCGTGGATTCGTGACTATCACATCGATGCGCTGCGCCTCGACGCGGTGCATACCATCTACGATTCCTCGGTTCCGCACATTTTGCGCGAGATTTCCCGGACCGTTCGCGAGGAAGGCGCGCGCCAGCAGAGGCGAACCTACGTGCTCGCGGAGACCGGGCCCACGCGCCGTGAACCGGTGCACGGCAAAGAGATCGCGCGCCTGGGCGTCGACGGACAGTGGCACGACGAATTTCACCACGCGCTGCACGTTC
>JAICMB010000454.1 GCA_025929455.1 Bryobacteraceae bacterium
AGTCGAGGATATCGTCATCCGCGACCGCCGCCATCTCTCCGAGGATGGCTTCGTTTTGCCGATCATCGCCATCGACAAACACTCCGGCCGCGCCGAAGGTTTGCCCGAGATCGTCAGTCGTGGCTTCGTTTCGTTCGAGGAAGGCTCCGAACTGGTACAGCAGGCGCGGGAGATCGTAGCGCGCACGGTTGAAAGTTCGACCGATGAAGAGCGCGGCGACTGGGGCGTCATGCAGGAGAAAATCCGCATCGACTTGCGCCGTTTTCTGAATAAGCAGACTTCCCGCCGGCCGCTCATTATGCCGGTGATTCTGGAGGTCTGAGCTGGTCCAGATCGAGGACGCTTCGGGATTTCGCGGCCACGCCGATCGCGTCCTGATGCCCGAATCGCATGATAACGTCGCGCGCATTCTCGCCGATGCCGCTCGCGAAGGCGTGCCCGTTACGTTGTCTGGCGCGGGTACCGGCCTGACTGGCGGCCGCGTTCCGGACGGCGGATCGCTGCTCTCGCTTGAAAAGTTTCGCGCGCTCGAAATCGGCCGCGGCGTTGCGCGCGTGGGCGCGGGTGTATTGCTGATGGATTTACAGCGAGCGGCGCTGTCCTCCGGCCAGTTCTACGCGCCCGACCCCACCGAGCGGACCTCCGCCCTCGGCGGCAACATCGCAACAAACGCAAGCGGCTCCCGCAGTTTCCGATACGGCAGCACGCGCGCGCACGTGCTCGCGCTGCTGGTTGTTACGACGGACGGTACGGTGCGTTGGTACAGGCGCGGCGATGCAGTCGATTTTGCAGTACCTGCCCTGCCGGTGCGTGCCGTGACCAAGTCCACCGCCGGGTATCCGCTGCGACCGAACATGGACTGGGTGGACCTGTTCATCGGAAGCGAGGGCACCCTTGGCGTGGTGCTCGAAGCCGAGTTGAAACTGCTGCCGGCGCCCGACGAACTGCTAGCCGGCGTTGTGTTTTTCAAATCTGATGACGACGCGCTCCGCGCCGTCGACGATTGGCGAGCTGACGGCTCGCTTCGCATGCTCGAGTATCTCGACGATCGCTCGCTCGCGATGATGCGCCCCACGTTCCCCGACATCCCTCAGCACGCAAGCGCGGCCCTCCTGGTTGAGCAGGAAGGACTCGATACTGCGCTCCTCGAACGGCACGGCGCTGATGGCTGGTTCGCAACCGACGATCGCGGACGCGAGCAGTTCCGCCGCTTCCGTCACGCGCTGCCCGAAATTGTGAACGGCACCGTTCGCTCGCGCGGTTTTATGAAGCTCGGGTCCGACTACGCCGTGCCGGTCGCGCGCAATCGCGAGATGTTGGCGCGCTATCGCGAGCGCCTGGCCGGCTTCGATTACGTCGTGTTCGGCCACATCGGCGATGCCCATGTACATGCGAACGTGCTGCCGCGCAGCAGCACCGAGTTCGATGCCGCAACCGCGGCCATGCTCACCCTCGCACGCGATGCCGTGGCGCTCGGCGGCACGGTTTCGGCCGAGCACGGCTTAGGCAAACGCAAGCGCCACCTCCTCGCTCTGCAATACACGCCCGCGCAGATCGAAAGCATGAAAGGGGTGAAGCGCCGCCTCGATCCCAATTGGATTCTCGGCCGCGGCAATCTGTTCGACGCACCCGTACTCCGCTACCCTGAGATTTAGCGCCAGCATGCACGGCACCCTCGGAGTCAGCCCCGCTCCTACCTCCTCGACGGTCGCATCGCCGCAATCCGGCGCGATTGCGTGGTGGATGTGGCCGCACCTGCTCAGCCTCGATGCACCGGCCGTCGCTGTGCTCTGGCTGGAGTTGTTCGCGCAGGCTTTCGCGGGCAGGCTGTCTCCGTACACGGTCGCGCTCCTGCCCCTCGCGGTCTGGATCATCTACATCGCGGATCGCATTCTCGACGCGCGACATTCCGCGCGCACACCGCGGCATCGGTTCTATGGCACGCATGCCCGTGTGATGACCGCGATCGCCGCGGGTGCAACCCTCACCGGAATCGCACTAGCATTTCACCGCCTACCGCTCGCCGTTTTCCGTAGGGGTGAACTGCTGGGCGCCAGCATGGGTATGTACTTTGCCGCCGTACACGTCCCCGCGCTTCATATCCGTGCGAAAGAGTTCGTCATCGCGGCAGTGTTCGCGCTTGGTTGCGCAATTCCCTTCTGGCCGGGCCTCGTCGCCACACCCGCGCTCTTCGTGCCTCCGGTCGCCGCGTTTCTGATGCTTTGCTGGATGAACACGGCACTGATCGAAAGCTGGGAATGGCGCTCCGTGCGCCTGTTCCAGAACCCGCGCCCGCACTCCTCCTCGGCTTTCGTGGCGAGCCACCTGCACGGCATCGCCATCGCGCTCGCCGCGTTGGCGCTGGTGCTGGCGCTTGCGGACTGGCCGCGCTCGCTGGTCTACATAGCCATTGCGCTCAGCGCATGCGCTCTCGCAGCGCTGGATCGTGCGAAGGCGCGGCTCTCGCCCGACATGGTTCGCGTGCTCGCCGACATCGCGCTGCTGTTGCCCGCGCCGCTGCTGTGGGTGCGATGACGCGCGCCGCTATAACGCTCTCGCTGTTCGCCGCGTTCTACGCTCACGCCCAGCAGATCGGCGGGTGCCAAGTGTTCCCTTCCAACAACGTCTGGAACACCGTAGTGGACCGGCTGCCGCGCGATGCGAGGTCCGACGCATACATCGCCTCTATCGGCATCGATGACGCGCTGCACCCCGACTTCGTCATCCCGTTCGTCGTCGTGCCCGCGTCGCAAGCCAAGGTGCCGATCCATCTGAACGCCTATGCGGACGAGAGCGATCCCGGTCCATACCCGGTTCCAGCGAATGCCCCCATCGAGGGCGGCGCGTCCGCAACGGGCGACCGTCACGTCCTGGTCATACAACAAGGCGGGTGCCGGCTCTTTGAACTGTTCCGCGCGTTCCCCCAGAAGGACGGCTCCTGGAATGCGGACGCGGGTGCAATTTTCGACCTGGGGTCGAATAGCCTGCGCACAGCCGGATGGACTTCTGCCGATGCCGCAGGCCTGCCGATCCTTCCAGGGCTAGTGCGCTATGAAGAGGTCGCGGCCGGCGACATCCGTCACGCCTTGCGTTTCACAGCGCCCCGCACGCGCGCGGCCTACGTATGGCCCGCACGGCATCGCGCCTCACAGCTTACGGGCGCGGAATACCCGCCGATGGGCCAACGCTTCCGCCTCAAAGCGTCAGTCAACGAAACGCAGTTTTCTCCACAATCGCGCGTCATCATCGGCGCGCTCAAACGGTACGGCATGTTCCTCGCCGACAACGGTAAGGCTTGGTATCTCTCCGGCGCGCCCGATGAACGGTGGGATAACCGGCAACTCGCCGATTTGAATCGGCTGAGAGGCTCCGATTTCGAGGCCGTCGATGAGAGCATGCTTATGGCGGACCCCAACTCCGCCGCAGTCGGGCGTCGCGCTGTGTCGCCGCCGCGCCGCGCGCGCGACCGTCATTAATCAGCGGTACGCCGCTATGCCCGTCACGCGCTCGCCGATCACCAGCGTATGGATGTGATCTGTGCCCTCGTACGTTTTCACGGTTTCGAGATTGCACATGTGCCGCATAATCGGATACTCGTCCATGATGCCGTTCGCGCCCAGCAGATCGCGGCTCAACCGCGCGCAGTCCAGCGCAATCGACGCGTTGTTCCGCTTCAGCATGGAAATGTGCGCCGGCTCGACGCGCGCCGCATCCTTTAAACGCCCG
>JAICMB010000388.1 GCA_025929455.1 Bryobacteraceae bacterium
GTACGGCTACGATTACGTGCTTTCGATCGAGCACGAGGATACGCTGATGTCGCCGGCCGAAGGACTGACCAAGGCGGCGACGTTCCTGAACTCCATCATGATCACGGAAGGCACCGCCCAGGCGTGGTGGGTGTAAGCTAGCGCGGGCAGGCAGCAAGACTGCCTGCCCCACTTTGCGCGGGCACGATAACTGTAAAGCAGGAGCCTTCGCCAGGCGTACTGGACACTTGGATGCGGCCGCCGTGCAGCTCCACAATCTGCTGCACGATGGATAATCCGATTCCCGTACCCGTCTCGCCGGACGCTTCGGCGCGACGAGTACGATAGAAGCGCTGAAAGACTTTTCCCGTCTCACTCGCATCCATCCCGATGCCCTGGTCGCGCACGCTTAGTCGCAGCATGCCGGTTTCAAAGCTGCACGTGACTGTCGTCGTGGTGGCCGTGGGCGAATACTTAATCGCGTTCGTCAACAAGTTATAAACCGCGTATTCGAACAACTCGCGGTCGCCAAGGAGTACGCCCGCGACATTGCCATCCGTCTCGATCGCGATCTGCTTGCGTTCGGCGAGCGGCCGTACGCGCTCCGTACAATTCGCGACCACGTCCGTTAGCGTAAATGGCTCGCGCTTGAAATCCATCTGCCCTTCGCTGAGCCGCTCCACATCGAGAAACGTCTGGATCATGCGCGCCAACCGCTTGGATTCCGCATGAATCATGGTGGCTATCTGCTTGCGCTTGTCGTCGGTCAGGTTGTAGCGGCTCATAAGCTCGCTCGACCCTTGTATCGCTGTAAGCGGGCTGCGCATCTCGTGAGTTACGAAATGAATCGCTTGACGGTAGCGGGTCCGCTCCGTCTCGGAGCGCCGCAATTGGCGCTCCACCGCGAAATAACGGTACGTTGCCGCGCCTACGACGGCGAGCCAGGCCGTCGTCACCGGCGCGAGGTACGGGAACACGGTACCTTGCCGGAACAGCACAAACGGCATCACGTGCGCAGCGGCGACGAGCAGTGCGCCGGAAACGTACGCCGGCCAGCCCGAAACCAGCGCGAACAGCAAACCGGCCGCGGCGGCGATCAGCAGACACGCCAGCAGCGCGGCCAAATCGGACGAATCGCGCAAGAACGCGCCCGCCGCAATCGTATCGTAGACATACGCATGAACGGCCAACCCCGGGATGGGGCCTCCGAGCGGTGTGTAGACGCGGTCGCGCGTCGAAGAAAGCGACGTCACGCCCAAAAACACCGTCTTGCCTGCAAGCCGCGCGGCAGCGGCGGGATGTTTGATGAGTTCGTCAACCGAAAGTGTTGGCGCGGGCTGCCATGTGTAGCCAACGCGCACCGGCCGGCTCGCATCGAATCGAGCGGGGATAACGCGGCTGCCCACGTGCACGTCTTCCGGTGACTCAATGAGCGGCATGCCGCGCGCCAGCCGGTATGCTTCGAGAGCCAGCGCCCAACGGCGCGTGCGACCGTGTATCTTTTCGAGCGGAATCTGGCGCGTCACGCCGTCGTGCGATACATCATCCGACTGCACGTGGCCGATTGCAGCGGCGCTCGCCGTGAACACCGGCAAAGGATCTTCCCAACCCGCCGCGTCCAGATCGGTCGCCAGCACCAGGTTGGGAATACGCGAGAACGCGCGCGCTAATCGCGCATCCTCGCGCGGGTCGGCGGCGTCGTGAAGAATCACGTCCACCGCAACAACCGACGGGTGCGCCGGCGCGAGTTTCTCCAAGGCGTCGGCGAGAATGCTGCGCAACTGCCGTACGCCGCCGTGCGCTGCGAAGGTCGCGTCGTCGATGGCCAGCAGCACCGCGTCGCTGTTCGCCGCATCCGGTGCATTACGCACAAATAGAAAATCGTACGCGTAGTCATCAATTCGCTGACCGAAGCTGGTCCATCCGACCACAATGCCGACCATCGCAGCAGCGGCCGCGATCGCCGCATAGCCCGGCTTCAGGCGTCGCAGCAGGCTATTTGGCAAGCGCGGCCTCGACAGCGGCGGGATCCTTCGGCAGCGCTGCGCTCAGCACCCGCGAGCCATTATCCGTGACCAGCACGATATCTTCGATGCGAATCCCGATGCGCTCCTCGGGTATGTAGATACCGGGTTCGATCGTGATTACTTCGCCGGCCTGCAGCGGCTCCGGAAGCAGCGGGTCGTGCACTTCGATGCCGACGGAGTGCCCCAGCCCGTGCGTGAAATATTTCAAAAGCGACTTGCCTTGAATATCCTTCCCGTGAGTATCGATGTAGTCGCGCGCGATCTTGTTCAGGCTCTTCGGTCCTTCTCCGGTGAGCATCATGCCGGGTTTCACAGCCGCGATGGCGGCCTCTTGCGCACCGAGCACCACTTCGTACAGTTCGCGCTGCCGCGGCGTGAACTTACCGCTCGCCGGCAGGGTGCGCGTAATGTCGCTCGCATAATTGCCGCATTCGGCAGCCGCATCCATCACCACCAGATCGCCCGCATCGACGGCGCCACTGTTGGCGGAGTAGTGCAGGATGGTGCCGTCGATACCTGAGCCGACGATGGGAGCGTAAGAGACACTGCAGCCATGTTTCATAAAGGTATCGACGAAGGTAGCCGCTAGCTGATATTCGCGCATGCCGGGCGCAAGCTGTTTCCACACGTTGCGGTGCGCTTCGATCGATACGTCAGTTGCGAATTGTATCCGCGCCAGCTCTGCCGCCGATTTCTTTTCGCGCAACTTGGCGACCACCGGTCCGGCGTTGCTTACGGTGCGCAATGTCAGCAGCGGCTTCAGTTTCTCCGTGATCGGCGCGTCGGGCAACGCGTACACGCCCGGCGCGGTTTCGAGCGCGCGCGCGAGTTCCGATTCCAGCTTCTCGATGGGGAGCACGCGATCGAAACCCGTGCGCTCGTTGACGCCCGGATCTTCAGCCGAGAGCCGGCGGCCTTCATACCGCTCCTCGCGTTCGTTGTGATGCGGGAGAAAGAGCGCTTCGGATGCGCCGGTCATGAGCAGCACCGCGCCGGGCTGGTCGTCGCCGGTGAGATACAGAAAGTTTGGCTCCTGCTGAAACCCGAAAAGCTCTTCGCCGGTGGTGGGCGCGGCCGCCAGAATCAGCGTGCCTTTGTTCTCGAGCTCTTTGCGAAGCGCGCCGCGGCGAGCGCGATATTCGTCTTTCGGGATGGGCGGAATGGAGGAGGCGATCTCCGCGCAGGCGATCGCGCACAGTACCGCCGCGCACGCAAGCCAGCGCATATTTTGAGTATATAGGGAGCGCGATTAACGTTCGCGGGACCGCTGGGCAGCCGGCACAAAACGAACGGCCGCCCCACTGCCACTGCTTGCGTTTTCGATTTGTACGAGTTCCTCGGAGGGCTGCGGTGGGATTCGAGCCGGGGGCCGGAGCAACCGGCGCGGCGCGCGCGATAGGTACGCCAATTTTTCTACGAACGGCAGCAATCGCCGAACGGTGCGCCCGTGCAGCAGGAGGCTGCCGGCGACTAGCGCCGGATGCGGGATGGTCGAGCAGCAGCGCGCGCACATGTCGATTTCGCCGGCGCGGCCGGATACATGCATGCGCCGGAGATGCTGCATGGCATCCGAATTCCAGATGTTGTCAAGAGAGTCTGCCGCGACGTTGCCGATTGGCGCGCCGTCCAGCATGTAGCTCTGGCAGCACGGATAAACGTCGCCGTTGTGCTTTACGTAAACGGGCCCACGCCACAAGTAATGGCAGGGGTGCTTCCAGTCGGACGCCTGATGCGCCGCGGAGCTGTCCATGAGATTCGTTTCGTCCGCCTTGATACGGACCTGGTCCACGCCAGGCACCGCGCTCCAGAAGCGGACAAAGTCGTCGACTTCGGCGGCGTTGCGCTCCATACGCACCATTTGCACGACCACTTGTACCTTGGCGCGCAGCTCGTGTTTCAGCGCGGCAAAGCGGACGAAGTTGGCGCGTACACGCTCGAACCGCGCACCTTTGCGGTAGAACTCGTAGGATTTTTTCGTCGCGCCGTCGAAGCTGAGCGTGATGTGCTCCAAGGGTCCGGCCAGCACCTTGCGCGAGGCCTCCTCATCGAGCAGCGTGCCATTAGTCGAAAGCAGGGTGGAAATGTTATGCCGCGCGCAGTATTCGATGCGGTCGAAGATGGCGGGATCAAGGAACGGCTCGCCCA
>JAICMB010000054.1 GCA_025929455.1 Bryobacteraceae bacterium
CGAGCACGGTAATGTGCGCGAGGGTGGCGCCCCCGGCCACGCAGGCGAGCAGAATCGCGCCGTAAACGGCCGTGCGTGGGACCAACAACGCGGCCGAGCCGATAATCTCGAATGTTGCGGTTACATACCGGAACCACTGTCCGATTCCGATCGTGTCATACATGGCGGTCATGTGCGGATCGCCGGTGAGTTTCGGGATCGCGGCCATAATGAAAACGGCGGCGGTTCCTAGTTGCAGGATCCAAAGTAGGACGGTTTTGGCGATCGCGAGACCGCCCTGGGGCGTCCTGGACGTTGCACCTGTCATTTGCTTTTGTACCTCCGTGCCAGATACCTTGACATCAAGATAATCGATGCAGCGAGAGGCAAAACGGATGCAGGCGACGGACGGAACGCACCTTTTCTTATTGTTATGGCGGGCTTACGAAGCCGTGCGGGAGCATGCACGGCGCGACGTCGAGGGAGCGGGGCTGGGTTTGTCCGACTTCGCCGTTCTCGAAGCCCTGTTGCACAAAGGTCCTTTAGCGGTGAACACGATCGGTCCGAAAGTGCGGCTGACGAGCGGGGCAATTACGACCGCCGTCGACCGGTTGGTCCGCCGCGGACTGGTTGAGCGGCGCATGGGCGTGGATCGACGATCGCGCATGGTGCATCTGACCGCGAGCGGACGGAAGTTTATCGCCGCTCGATTCGCCGAACACCGCCGCGTGTTGGACCGGGCATGTTCGGGTCTGAGCGAGACCGAGCGGGCGCGCGCTATCCCGCTGCTGCGCAAGCTGGGAAAAACGGCAGGGGCTATGCTGCAAATCGAAAAATAACGGTGAAATCCGGCTTGCATTTTCCGTAGAAGGCAATACAATCGAGGGCACGGCTGGAGGTGACACCGTGATTCCTGACGCAACCATCGGCGATCTCCTGATGGAGAAGGGCCAGTTTGTTTACACGATCACGCCGGAGCAGTCCGTACTGGACGCGCTGGCGATTATGGCCGAAAAAGAGGTTGGTGCGCTCATTGTCATCGAAAGTGGGCGTATTGCGGGCATGGTTTCCGAGCGCGATTACGCACGCAAAGTGGTCCTACAGGGTAAAGCCTCGCGAGCCACGCCGGTCCGGGAGATCATGACCGCGCCCGCTATAACCGTTACGCCTGACCGGTCCGTACGCGAGTGCATGCAGATCATGACCGACGCGCGTGTGCGGCATCTCCCGGTCATGGACGGCGGAAAGCTTGCAGGGGTGGTGTCGGTGGGCGATCTCGTGAAATGGATCATCACCGCGCAGCAACACGCAATTACGCACTTGGAAAGCTACATCACGGGCGTCTACCCGGCGTGAGAGCGGGCACCCTGCGCGAGAAACCGCATCGCTTCCGCCCAGACTTGGGCGGCTACCTGTTCCGGCGTGCCGGTCCCGTCGATGACGCGGATGCGCTCCGGCTCGCGCGCTGCCAATTCTAAATAGGCGTCGCGCACCTTGCGGTGAAACTCGAGAGCGTGGCGGTCCAGCCGGCTTTCATCGGCTTCGGCCGCGTTGATCGCGGCATTGCGCGCGTGCGCACGGCTCAGTCCGGCTTCCGCGTCAACATCAATTAAGAACGTGAGGTCCGGCTTCAGGCCGTGGCAGGCAATGCGGTCGAGCATCAACACCGTTTCCACGCCGAGGCTGCGGGCCACGCCCTGATACACCAGCGACGAATCCGTAAACCGATCGCTCAGGACGATGCGGCCCGCCTGGAGTGCGGGCACGATCCATTCATCGACATTCTGCGCGCGCGCGGCGAACATGAGGAGTAGCTCCGTGCCGGCGCCAATCTCGCTGTTCGCCGGGTCAAGCAAAATGCGGCGAATCTGCCGGCCGATGGAAGTGCCGCCGGGCTCGGCGGACTCCAGCACGTCGCGGCCTTCTGCGCGCAGGCGGGCAGCCAGCAGCCGCAACTGCGTGCTTTTTCCGCTGCCGTCCGGACCCTCGAACGTGATGAACAGCCCTCGCGAGGGCGGCTCAGTCATATACGAAATGCAGAACCTTCTTCAGGTCTTCCCAAGATTCGCGCTTCGCGGCCTGATTATACGCGCGCAGCAGGTACGAGGGATGATACGTAACCATCACGGGAATGTCGCGCCACTTATGCCAGTTGCCGCGCAGCCGCGTAACGCCCTCTTTGGTGTTGAGCAGCGCTTTGACAGCGGTCGAACCCAGCGCGCAGATCGCCTTTGGCCGAATGGCCTCCAACTGGCGGAAGAGAAATTCTCCGCAGATCTCCATCTCATCCGGCAGCGGCGTGCGGTTCCCCGGGGGACGGCACTTCACGATATTGCAAATGTAGACGTCGGCGCGCTCCAGCGGAATGCCTTCCTTGTGCGCGGTGCCCTCGATCATTTGCGTGAGCAACTGTCCCGCGCGCCCGACGAACGGAATGCCCTGCGCATCTTCTTCGGCGCCGGGGCCTTCGCCGACGAATACCAGCTTG
This sequence comes from Bryobacteraceae bacterium, assembly GCA_025929455.1. Next base: position 2,468 of record JAICMB010000054.1, read on the forward strand.
GCTTCGGGGTTGCCGACGCCGAAAACAAGCTTCGTGCGTTCCTCATGTAAGCGGCAGCGTTTGCAGTCGCCGATGTCGGCAAGAATGGCTGCCAGTGTTTCGCGCGCAGGCGCTGCCGCAGATGCGGCGATCACTGGCGGCAGTTCGCGTGCCGGTTCGGCAATCTCAATGGCAGAGGCTACGGCCGGTTCGCGCCGGTAGACTTCCTTAAAACCAAGGTCACGATAAAATTCCAGCCGTGAGCGAAGCTCTTCGCCGTTCATCGTGCGACCTGCCTCGCGGCGCGCAGATGCAAAGCTTCATCCAGAATGCGGCTGGCGATCTCGCGCTTCGACGCGCGCGGCACTGCAATCGGGTTGCCCGCAGGCGTCACGATGAGCACCTCATTCTCATCCGAATCGAAGCCGCGGCCCGGGCCCACCATGTTCGCCACAATCATGTCGCAATTTTTCGCCTGCAGCTTCCGCTTCGCCTCCTGCTCGAGATCGTCCGTTTCGGCTGCGAAGCCGATCAGCAAGCGCGTGCCTTTGATCCGCCCCACTTCCGCGAGGATGTCCGGGTTCTCTTCGAGCTCCAGCGTCAGCGAAGCGCCCGTCTTCTTCATTTTTCGATCTGCGGCGTTCGCAACACGATAGTCAGCCACCGCCGCCGCCTTGATCACGACGGTCGCCGCACTCAGATTCTGCAACACCGCGTTACGCATCTCGACCGCGGTCCGCACGCGAATCAATTCCACGCCACACGGTTCTGGAATGTGTACCGGACCGCTCACGAGAATAACGCGCGCGCCCCGATGCGCCGCTACGTCCGCGAGCGCGTACCCCATTTTGCCGCTGGAACGATTCGATACGAAGCGAACCGGATCGATGGGCTCCTGGGTTGGACCCGCGGTGACGAGCACCGTCTCGCCCTCGAGATCGTGCGCCGTATTCACCGCCGCGAAAACGGCATCTGCAATTCGAGCGGGCTCCGGCAAACGGCCCGGACCCACCGTGCCGCACGCAAGTTCCCCGGCATCGGGATCGATCACGATATGCCCCCGGCGGCGCAGTTCGTCCATGTTCCTGCGGGTTGCGGGATGCTGCCACATGTTGGTATTCATGGCCGGCGCCAGCACTACCGGGCCGGTAAAGGCGAGATACAGCGTGCTCAGAAAATCATCTGCCTGCCCGTGCGTAAACTTCGCCAGCAGATCGGCCGTTGCAGGCGCCACGACCAGTACGTCGTTATCTTGGGCGACCGCGATGTGCTCCACGGCGCTGGACAGCGTCTCTTCAGCTCCCGCAGAGCCGAATAGATCGGTGATTACCTTATGCCGGGTCAGCGCGGCGAACGTGAGCGGTTGCACGAATTCGCACGCCGCGCGAGTCATGACCGTCTGCACGCGAAAGCCGCGCTCCATGAGCGCGCGGGCCAACTCCGCCGCTTTATATGCGGCGATGCCCCCGCCCACTCCGAGCACGGCGTTCATGGGCTATTCGGCGGGCGGAAGCTCCGCGGCCGCATCGCGCGTCGGGTCGCTGTAGTTGACCAGCCCGCGCCGCACTTCTTCAACAGCCGTGATCGTGGGCTTGCGCGAGGTGGTCGGTAGGAACGGCCGCGCGCCGTTCTGAAGTTGGCGCGCGCGCTTGGCGGCGACAATGATAAAGCGATAGGTGCTTAGTTCCGGATCGTCCGGAATGGCGAAATTTACGTTGTTTCGAACTCGTTCTGACATTTAATTCCTTTGCCGGCCGGATGCCCGCCGTTTTCTGATCCGGTGCCGACGGACGACGTTTCCGCCGCTTCGAAGCTGGCCAAAATCGGCGCCACTGCCTGCTCCATGCGAATTCGCCGGAAGCGCTCCGCCTCGATAATGGCGGCCAGTTGCGCCGTACACTCAGCCAGATCGTCGTTGATCAGCACATAATCGTACTGCTTGTAATTGCGGACCTCTTCCGCCGCGCCCCGCAGACGGCGTTCGATCACCACATCGGAATCCTGCGACCGCGCCCGCAATCGCTCTTCGAGCACCTTACGGGACGGTGGAAGCACAAAAATAGTAATCGCTTGCGGAAGCGCTACCTTTAATTTTCTCGCACCTTGTACGTCAATGTCGAGTACCAGATCCTTACCTTGCCGGATCGCCTGATCGAGCATCCGCCGGCTGGTCCCGTAATAGTTGCCAAATACGTCCGCGTATTCGAGGAACTCGCCGCGTGCGATGCGCGCCTCGAAGTCGGCGCGGGAGATGAAATGATAGTTTTCGCCGTCGCATTCCTCGCCGCGCGGCAGGCGCGTGGTGTAGGAAATAGAGAACAGCAGGCGAAGATCTTGGCGCAGAATGCCTTCGACCAGCGACGATTTCCCGGAACCCGACGGCGCCGAGATGATGAACACCACGGTTTGCGATGCGCGGGTGGCTGCAACGGCGGGTTCGTTCATTCGAGATTTAGCGACTGCTCGCGCATCTTCTCAATGTCGGCTTTAGCCGCGAGCGCGAGATCGGTGATGCGCAGCCCGGTTTCGCCAATCCCGTTCGTTTTGGACACTATGGTGTTACTTTCGCGATTCATCTCCTGCAGCAGAAAATCGAGCTTTTTGCCGGCTTCGCCTCCCGTGTCCAACAATTGATCGACCTGTCGCGAGTGAATACGCAGGCGCGCGATCTCTTCACCGATATCGCTGCGGTCGGCCAGCAGCGCCGCTTCCTGCGCCAGTCGCTGTGGGTCCACCGAAACGCCGCGCAGCAGTTCGCGGACTCTCTCCTGCAGCCGGGCCTGAAACGCCGGCATGGCGCGGCCGCGAATCTCCTGCATCTCATCGCAATACCCGGCCACCGTCCTATTATGGGCGCGGATAACGCCGGCAAGTTCCTCGCCTTCACGCTCGCGGAACGCGTTCAGCGCGACGAGCGCTTCGTCGAGCGCCGTCATCAGGTCCGGCTCCAGCTCCGCCGTGGCAGGGCGCTCCGGCGCGGAGCCGAACATACCGGGAATGCGAAAGGCCTGGTTTAAATCCGGCTCGGCCTTGCTGTTCACCTCGTTCGCGGCGGCCCGAAACGCGTCCAGCCAGGCGCGGAAGAGGAGCTGGTTGAGCCCGCCGCCGCCGGCGCCGTTGACCGGTGTATAGATGACGCGCACGTCCACGTGCCCCCGCACGACAGCGCGCTTAATCGCCGCACGCATACCGTTTTCAAATGCATCCAACTCCGGCGGCAGGTGAAAGTGCACATCGAGGCCGCGATGATTGACGGTCTTAAGCGCCACCGCGACATCGCCGTAAGGAGTCGCCTTCTCCACGCGCGCATATCCGGTCATGCTGCGCGCCGGCGCCGGCATCTTCACCACGTTCATATGTTCCATTGCGTTACGGCGTGCCCCGCTGCCGCAAATTGCAGATCGAAAAGCCGCCGGTAAATGCCGCCCCTACCGAGCAACTCGTCATGCGTGCCGGCCTCCGCGATACGCCCGTTGTCCAGAACCACAATTCTATCCGCACGGCGCACCGTTGAGAGCCGGTGCGCGATGACCAACACGGTACGGTCGGCCATCAGGTTTTCAAGCGCGCGCTGTACCAGCAGTTCGCTCTCGCTGTCCAGATGCGACGTCGCTTCGTCGAGAATCAACACTGGTGCGTTCTTCAGCAACGCGCGCGCTATCGCCAAGCGCTGCCGCTGCCCGCCGCTGAGCTTGTGCCCGCGCTCGCCAATGATGGTGTCGTATCCGTCCGGCAGACGCAAGATAAACTCTTCAGCAAGCGCGCTGCGCGCCGCCGCCCACAGTTCCTCATCGCGTGCTTTGCGTTTGCCGTACCGAATGTTGTTCGCTACGGTGTCGTTAAAGAGGAACGTGTCTTGCGATACGATGCTGATGTGCTCGCGCAGGCTCGCCAACTGCAGGTCGCGCAGATCCTGCCCATCGATGCGAATCGCGCCGGAAGTGACGTCGTAAAAACGCGGGACGAGGTTCGCGATGGTCGTTTTGCCCGCGCCGCTGGAGCCTACCAGGGCCAGCACCTCACCCCTTTTCAGCTCGAGCGCGATCCCATCCAAAACCGTACGCTCCGGCGCGCCAGGATAACAGAACGAAACATCGTCGAGTTCGATCGCTTGCTCGAAACGGGCCAGTTTCACAGCGTGCGGACGGTCGCGCACCGCCTGCTCACGGTCGAGATAATCGAAGACCTTTTGTGAAGCGCCGAGCGCCTGCTGAAAGATGTTATGAATGCCGGTAAGCCGTTTCACGGGCTCGTACAGCATCAGCAGCGCGATAACGAAACTCGTGAATTCTCCCGTTGTCATCGCGCCCGTCTTGATCTGCTGCCGCGCGTAGGTCAACAGAGCAACGATCGTAACCGCGCCGAACAGCTCAATCAGCGGCGAAGCGATCGCCTGCTGCATGATGTAGCGCAGATTGCTGGCGCGCAGCCGGCGCGCAGCCGCGAGAAAGCGGTTGGCTTCCGCGTCCTCCGCCCCGAAAGTCTTTACGACTTGATGACCGCTGATGGTCTCCTGCAGAATCTGGTTCAACTCCGCGGCATCGTCCTGCGCGGTGCGCGTGGTGCGCCGGATGCGGCGGCCCAGGCGCGCGGTCGGCAGCAGCACGAACGGTAGTACCGTCAGGCTGATCAACGCCAGCCGCCAATCTTGCTGTAGGACCACCCACAACAGAGCGACAGTTGTGAACGATTGCCGCAGAAAATCCGCCAGGATGTGGGACACGGCGACTTGAATTTTATCGATGTCGTTCATGATGGACGACATCAGCCGGCCCGTCGAGTTCGCCTCAAAGAATTGCGCGTCCTGCCGCAGCACGCGTTCGAATACCGCCTGCCTCAAGTCCGTTACGGCGGAAAAACCGGCGTAATTGACGAGGTAATTTCCGAAATAATCGCAAACGCCTTTGACAAGAAAGACGCCGAGGATGCCCGCCGCCACGGCCGTCCAAATGTTATGAATCCAGGCCGGCAGCAGCATGTTTAAATACACCGGCGCGTTCGTTACCGGCAGCCGGAACAACAGCACCGGCGAATCGGGCGAGCTGGGGTTCAGGACGCGGTCGAACACCGGGCCGATGAGCAGGGCCATCATGCCCTGCGAGCCTCCGGCCGCCGCCATCAACACGACGGAAACAGCAATCGCGGGCGTGTACGGGCGCGCATAGCGCAGCAGGCGTAGCAGTTCTTTCATTGCGCGACCGCCCCCACTCGCAAGCGCACGGCTGCCGGTGCGATGGCCGCGATGTCGGCGTTTTTGAAAACATCCGCGTCGGTGCGCCACGGTCCCCACACCGTCTCGTCCGACGCCCCGAACAGAACGATCGTACGCAGGCCGAAGGCGGCCGCCATGTGCGCCGGGCCGCTATCGTTACCGATGAATAACGACGCCCCGGCGAGCAGGTTTTTGACCTCTTCCAGATCCGCGCCCGCGACAATTTCAAACGTCGCAAAAGCCTCGCACGGATCGCCGGGCCCAGCGATGAATACCGGTTCTAAACCGAATTCGGTATCCAGCCGCTGCGCTATGTTCACAAAATTTGCAGCCGGCCACGTCTTTTCCGGCGCGGACGCAAACGGATGAATCACCGCGTACGGCCGTGCGCGGCGAACTGCTGCCTGCGCAAACAGCCGCGCCCGCGGAATCTCGCAATGCGGCACGCCCAACGAGAACATGGCGCTGGCGAGGTGTTCCGCCGTGTGAACCTTGCGCTCGATGCCGAGAATCTGCTGCGCCGTGGGAACGCGTACGTTATAGAGCCGTTGAAACCGCAAGTGCGCGAAGGCCGCGCGCCACCGCGCCCCCGATGCCGCCGTCAGCACGGCGCTGCGCGTGCCGCCGTGAAAGTTGATCGTCAGGGCGGGCCGCCACGCGCGGATCGCGTGTACAGACGGCGTGAGAATCGCGTCCACATCCGAATTGCCGGTGAACACCGCGCGAAACTGTTGGTCTGCTACAACGCCGATTTTTAGATCGGGTCGCGCCGCCTTCAGAATGCGCAGCGCCGGTGTGGTCAGGACGCAGTCGCCCAGCGATCGCAGCCGCACAACTGCGACGTGCGCGCCCGGAGAAAGCCCGTCCAATACAGAATTCGGCACTCGCGTGAGTTATTCTTCTACGACGGCTTCATCGGCGAGCATGACCGGGATGTCGTCCCGGATCGGATACACGCGCTTGCATTTAACGCACTTGAGGCCGCTCTCGTCGGGCTTCAGCTCCAGGTCTGCCTTGCAGATCGGGCACACCAGGATCTCCAACAGGTCCTTGCTGATCGCCATAGGTTGAGTTTATCAGGCGCGTCCGCGCGCGGTGTGCCGGCCCACGGGGCAGAGGCGTCTTATGCCACGCCGTGCATTTGCGAGAAGCCATGGCTGGCCTCTTCAGACTCTTCCACGGCGCGCAACTCCAATTCCTGTGCCCAGAACTGCATACGTCTTTGGCTCACGGCGCGTGCGGCGTCCACCACATCGGCGCGCGTAAGCAGGTGCGCGGCCAGCCACCGCAAGCACCCCGGCGATAACCAGGCACATAGTCCGAAGCAAATCTCCGCTATCACGATCAGCAACAGGAAAAGGTTCATCGGTCCACCGTCCTCTCGGAAAATTCAACAGCCGCGTGCTGCTTCTGTTCCATCCTACGAACCCGGCGCTCGCCTGCCTAGCGCCCAAAGGTTCGGAATTCGGCAGTTCTAAGGTAATGGTACTCAGGCCCGGACGCTGGACTTTCGCAGTTGAGAATTATTCTTAACACTGACCGTGCCTGAGCCGTCCGCCATCCAGCAGTTGTTTCGCGAGCGCGGCGTACGCTGCACGCCGCAGCGTTACGCCATTATCGAATTCCTGGCGCAGTCGGGTCAGCACGCCGCCGCCGACGAAATTTTTGCGGCCATCAACCGGCGTGATTCGCGCGCGTCGCTCGCAACCGTTTATAAATCTCTGCGGCAATTGGCGGCGGCGGGTCTCGTTCAGGAAGTCGCGATGGAGGGCCACGCCGCGCGGTTCGAAGCCAACTTGCACCCGCATCATCATTTCGTGTGCGAGCGCTGCGGCGGCATCGAGGACGTCACATGGTTCGAAGTGCCCGGCTTGCGCATGCGCGCCAAACTCGGCTCGCGCACGCTCAGTGCCTATCAAGTCCTAATCCGAGGCGTGTGCGCTCGCTGCAGCCAAACCGGCCCAGAATAGCCGCTTACAGAAGTCATCAGAGAGGAGAAACGCTCTTCGGCGCCGCATTGAGCGATTCCGAAACGGCTGCAGCATCTTGCTAGCATCGCAAGCGGGCCGTCGCCTCATCGTGAAGGGACTCGTTTCAGTATTCTGAAGACCCATTGGCTGGAACTACTCTTTGATATAAAAATCGGATAAATGACTACAGACCGGCGAGACCTGTTGAAACTGCTCGGAACCGGCGCCGCGTTGTCGGCCTCCGCCGCCGGCGCCATCCCGAACGCTCCACCGCGGAACGGATCGAGCGCGAAGCCCAACATTCTCATCTTCCTCACCGACGACCACGGCCAGTGGCTTCAGCAGGCGTATGGAAACTCGGAAGTCCGTACGCCGAACATGACTCGCATCGCCGGAAATGGCGTGCGCATGACCAACGCTTTCACCACCTCACCGGTATGTTCTCCGGCCCGGGCCAGTTTTTTTACCGGGCGCATGCCGTCGCAGCACGGCATCCACGATTGGATCGAAGAGAAGAAACAGGCTTACGCCTACCCCTGGCTGCAAGGGCAAACGCTCATTACGGAGTTATTGAAAAAGTCCGGATACCAAACCGGCCTCGTTGGAAAATGGCACTGTGGAGAAGAGCGGCGCCCTCACCCAGGTTTCGATTCCTGGTTCAGCTATTGGGTCAGCCAATATCCTCATACCGGACAGCAGAACTTCTCGGATAACGGAAAGCATGTTACGGCGGATGGCTTCCAATCGACGCTCCTGACAGCACAAGCCCTTCGCTTTCTGAAAGAACACTATGCCGGTTCGACAACCGCGCGCACACCGTTCTTTCTGTTTGTCGGTTATACCGACACGCACTCCCCGCACGGACAAATGCCGGACGACCTCGTTGCGCAGTATGACGCCGCTACATTTCGCGATATTCCCCGCGAACCCTTTCTCGCAGTGCACGGTACCGCGCACGCACCCGTTTCGAGCGACCGGGAAGCGGAACACCGCAAACGTAAGGAATACTACGCGGCTGCGTCGGCTGTCGATAGAGAAGTGGGGAAGGTACTGGACGCGCTCGAATCTCTGGGCCAGATGGAGAACACCATCGTGATCTACACCGGTGACCACGGTCTCAATGCCGGCCATCATGGAATGTGGGAAAAAGGGAACGGCACAATTCCGCAGAACTTCCTCGAGGAATCCATACGCGTGCCGTGTTCGATCGCTTGGCGCAACGGTGCAATTCCCGCTGGTCTCGAATGTGATTTGCCGGTGAACCATTGCGATCTGTTTGTCACCCTGTTGGATGTGGCAGGCGCGCTGCCCGGCGCGGAGGTCGCGCGGCGCATCAATTCTCCGGGACGTTCCTACCTTGCGCACCTGCTGGGTAAGTCGTCGCAGGCGTGGAGAGAAGATGTCGTTTGCGAGTACGGAAACGCCCGTATGATCAAAAGCGATGGTTACAAGCTCATTCTTCGCTACCCCTATCAGGGCGTGACATTCGCGAATGAGTTTTACGATCTCAAAGCCGATCCGCGTGAAACCACGAACCTATTTGGCGAGCAGGCGTATGGGCCAGTCATTCAGCGGATGACAGCGAGGCTGCGAGACTTTTTCGCCCAATACAGTGACCCCGCTCACGATGCGATGCATTTGGAGCAGCAGCCACTCGCTACACCGGCGAGCCCCTGGCTGGAAGCCGTGAGGCTGAAAAGTAAACGCTGAACCGCTCGGTACTCCGTTGTAACTACGAGGCCGTTGTACGCTACCGATCGTCTCAAAGCTCAATCGATGTAGGCCCCTTCCGGAAAGATATATCGAGACTTATGCAGGAGCTTTTGAAGCCGTGAGGAGGGTCGTGCCGGCGATCGGGTTGCCCCACCAGAATCTCCACCCTAGCCGGCGTCGTTCCACATTCGACGCACCGAGTGTCCGCAAGGCATCTTCATAGATTGCCGTGGCACGGATATCGGCTATCGCCATCCTGCCTCCAGGTTTAAGGACACGGAAACCTTCGGCGATCGCTCGTTTGCGATCGGCATTCGATCGAATGTTGTGTATCGCGAGACTCGAGACCACGAGATCGAAAGTCC
>JAICMB010000295.1 GCA_025929455.1 Bryobacteraceae bacterium
TGATCGATGCCGCCTGTGTCTTCAGCTCTTCAATTGCAGACGCGAACTGCGCCGCTCGCGCGAACGGTCCGGCCACCGCCAACCCAGCCGGCGTCAGCACCGCCAGTCGCAGCGCGTTGCGATGTGCGGCATACACCCGCCGCAACTCAGTACTGAGCTCATCGAATGCCGCGGGCGCGAGCGGCGTGACGATCGCGACAACGATGCCGCCCGGCTCGGATAACGCACGCGATTGTGCCGGAACCGCACCCGCCCAAGTGCGCACGCTGGTCACGTCGATCACGGCCGTATCGCTTGAGCGCAGCACGACCGATTCCGATCTGCCGCACGGCACCAACATCAATAACAGGGCCGGCAGCGCGTCCGAACGGCAAACGGTCATGGCAAAACTCGCGAATTGAAGTAGGATTAGCGTATCACGCCCGGTCCTGGGGACACGGGCAGGAGGAAAAACGCATGAAAGGCTTCAAGACTTTTCTGTTGCGGGGCAACGTCGTCGACCTCGCCGTCGCCGTCGTTATGGGCGCGGCGTTCGGCGCCGTCGTTACGGCGCTCGTAAAGGACCTTCTCACGCCGTTAATCGCGGCCGCTATCGGATCGCCGGACTTCTCCGGCATTTTCTTTACCGTCAACGGCAGCAAGTTCATGGTCGGGGAATTCGCCAATGCCGTGCTGTCGTTCATTCTGATTGGCGCGGCGGTCTATTTCTTTGTAGTGCTGCCGCTGAACCACTTCCTGGCGCGGCTCCGCAGGGGAGAAGCTCCGCCCGATCCGACGACGAAGAAATGTCCGGAGTGCCTGAGCGTAGTGCCCGTCGCGGCGCGCCGCTGCGCCTTCTGCGCCTCGCCGCTGGGCGCTACCGCGATTGAGTCGTAGGCGCCGCGCTACAGTCCTGCGCGGTACGCGATATGTCCGTCGATCACGGTCATCAGCGGCTCGATATCTTTGATCTGGGCTTCCGGGCACGTCAGATAGTCGCGGTCGATCACGACCATATCTGCGAGCTTGCCCACCTCAATCGAGCCACGCTCTTTCTCGGCGAACTGCATGTACGCCGGCCAGATGGTGTGCGTTTTTAGCGCTTCGGCGCGCGTGATGCGCTGCTCCGGATGCAACACCTCGCCGCGATCGGTCTGCCGCGCCACCTCGACCCACAGGCTCAGGAACGGGTTGTACGGATTCACCGCCGTGTTCTTGTCATGTCCGATCATGTGATCGCTCCCCGCCGCGAGAATGATTCCCGCATCGATATACGAACGCAGCGGATAAAAGTACTTCATGCCGTCGTAGCCGAACACTTTCTCGAGCGCCGGTGCGTCCAAATACAGCCATTGCGCCTGCACGTCCGCCAGGATGCCCATCTTCTTCATGCGCGCGATCGCCTGCGGGCTCTGGAAGCTGGCGTGGATCAGATGCGAGCGCGTGGGCCTGATCGGCTTCTCGCGATCGAGCGCTTCGAGCACATCCAGGAACACGTCCACCGCGCCGCCGCCCTGATCGTGCGTAGTTAACTGCCATCCGTGGTCGCGCGCCGTGCGCATGATGGCGAGCAGCTTCGGATATGGCACGAACAACTGCCCGCGATCGTTGGGATCGGTCTTGGCGTAAAGCTGTTTGCCGAACGGCCCGTACGGCTGACGCTGGTACGCCGTCCCGATGGTCATGCCACCATCAAGCGCGAGCTTGAACGCGCCGAACTTCAGCCACGAATCTCCGACGTTGGTGTGATACGGCGCGACTTCAATCTCGTGCTGAATCTGTTCCGTGGTCTGGTTCCAATCGGGGCGCCACGTCAGCACCGCGCGAATGGGCAAACGGCCGGACGCTTTGAGCTTTTTATAAAGCGCGATCTGCTCGGGGTTGACGGCGCGATCGCCGACCGTCGTGAGGCCCGCCGCCACGTAGCGTTTCAGCTGCTGCTGCAGCGCTTCGAGCTTCTCCGCTTCGCTGAAGTGTTCGGCGGTATTCGCGCCTTTGACCAGCGACTCGGCATTTTTGAGAATGCCGTTGGGCTCGCCGTTCGCGTCCTTCACGATTTCGCCGTTCGGCGGATTGGGTGTATCGCGCGTGATTCCGCACTTTTTCAGGGCGTAGGAATTGAGGATCACGATGTAGCTGGCGTTGAACAGCACGGGATGCTCGGTGTCGACGTCGAGCAACTCGCGCGTGGGCATGCGCAGCTCTTTCAAACGCGTGGGGAGCTTCAGGGGGATGACGATCCACTGGCCCTTGGGCGTTTTCGCGGCTTGCTCGCGGATATAGCGGCGGACATCGTCGAAGGAATCGAGGCGCGGGAGTTTGTGCCGATATTCGCTCAACCCAGCTTCCGTCGCGTGCAGGTGGGAATCTACGAGCCCGGGCAGCACGGTGCGGCCTTTGAGGTCGATTACGTTGGTGCGCGGGCCGCGCTCGGCGCGCATCACCGCGGCGTCCGCGCCTACCGCAACAATCTTGTTGCCCTTGATCGCGACCGCCTGCTGAACGCTGAAAGCGTTATCGACGGTAACGATCTTCCCGTTATGAAAAATAAGATCGGCGTCGGCGGCGATCAGCACGGGGCTGAGCGCCGCTGCCAAAATTGCAAATCGAAGCATAATCCTCTACCTTAGCTCGCGCTCGTTCGCAGCTTCGCGCCAACCGCTCAGAAGCTGAACCGCAGACCGAACCGCAATTGCCGCTGGTCGGCCACCGCGCTCGTGATCTCCGTATATCCGTTGGTCCTGCTGATCGTGCCGTCCGAACTGAAGATCGCATTCGATACGTTCGTCCCCGGATTGTTGAAATGCGGCGTATTCATGGCGTTGAACGCTTCCGCCCGGAACTGCAATTTAAATCGTTCGGTCAACGAGAATTGCCGGAACAGTCCGAGATCGACGTTCGCAACGCCGGGCCCGCGCAGGATGTTCAGGCCGCTGGTTCCATAACGAACCGCCCGGACCGGAGCGAACGCTGTCGGGTCGAAATAGTTTTGTCCGGGGCCCGTCCCGCCAATAATGTTGACGGTGGAGAGGACTTGATCCGCCGTCTGTGTCTCCGTCGGAGCGTTCAACGATGCCCCGGACGCCGTTACCGTGAACGGCGTACCGCTGTAAGCGCTGAAGGTGCCGTTCAGTTGCCAGCCGCCAAACACGTGGTTGCCGATTCCGCTTTGCATCCAATGCTTACCCCTTCCGAACGGCGACTCGGCCAGAAATCCGGCCTGAAAATTGTGCGTGCGGTCGTAGCCTGTCACCGAACGGTCGCGGCTGAACGAGCTCGGGATGTCGAAGGCGAGTGTGCTGTCCGCCTCGTCGGCATACGCGATGGCCTTCGAAAACGTATAGCTTGCCTGGAAGCTGAAACCCGCTGCGAAGCGGCGGTTCAAGTGCGCCTGTAATGCGTTGTAGTTGGCCGTCCCGAATGGCGCCTGGCGCAGGGTGCTCGCTACGCGTCCGAACTCCTGGTTCAGAACCCGGCCGGTATTGCCTGTCCCGATCGGCGCCCAGTTCAATTCCTGGCTGACCTGCTGGCGGATTCCGCGAGTGCCGACATATCCCACCTGCGCCGAAAGACCGGTCGTGATCTCACGCTCGATCGTGAAATTGAACGACTCTACGTAGCCGCGGTCGAATTCCGTATCGAGCGTTTTTGCGCTCACGTTGCCCGGAATGCTGATCACACCGTTTCCGAGCGTGGGCACCGGCACCGGCGGAATGCCATTTTCCGTTTGGCCCACATACGCGTAGGAATTGGGCGCGACGAAGTTCTGATCCACCAGCACCGGGTAATTCGTGCGGAACGGCCGCGCCAACGAATACGGATCGGCATTGATTCCGTAGCCCGTGCGAATCACCCATTTGTCCGTCGGGCGGTACGCAATTCCTACACGCGGGCCGAACAGGTGCGGATTGTCCGACACGCCCATATCCGTCGGTACGTCGCCGATGCCGCCGATCACGACCGTGTTGTTGCTCACGTCGTAACGTTCCAGGCCGCGGTGGTCGCGCGTCGGAATCGGATAATACTCGTACCGCAGTCCGTATGTGATCGTCAGATTCGGACGCGCCTGCCACTGGTCGCGAATGTAATAACCCTGCGACCAGGCGCGCGTTGTTACCGGCGCTTCCACCGGAACGGTTTTGCCAACGGTCGACGGAAGCCCGAGCAGGAACGCGGCGTACGCATTGAACTGATTCGGCGCAATGCCGCCCTTGAGAGCGGTGACGCCACCGGTGAACTGGAACGTTCCGCGCGGACCCGCGCCCTGTTCCGCCGTGAGGTGGTTCATGTCCTGGCGCGAGAGATCCACGCCGAAGCGGATATTATGCGTCCCCTTCGTCCACGTACCATTGCCGTTGTACTGATATGACTGATCGCGCCAGAAGTACGGCGTCGCGCTGCCGGGATTGCCGAGAGTCTCGTATCCGCTGACTTGAAACTCCGGTATGCCGCTTTCGAAAATGGAGGGCCCGTTCGTACCCGGCAGATGCAGCACATCGAGACCGATGTTTTGTCCGTATTGGATGGGGTGCGTGCTGGGCGCGATACGGGTGTAGCCGACGTTTCCGTCCAGCAGAAATGTAGGACTCACGATGTAGTTCGTTCCGATCGTGCTGCTTATGATGCGCCCCTGCCCCGGTCCCGCCTGTTGCGACGTATCGATGCTTTGGCCGGAAGCCTGGTCGAACGGCGTCGGCGAAAAGGTCGTGAAGTTCAAAATGCTGAATCGCCCGAAGATCGTCCACTTGTCCGACTTATTCCAGTTGATTTTGCCGTCGAAAGCGTTCCGGTCGAGAGAGGAAGTGCCGCTCGCGAAATAATTCGAACTGAGAGCGCCGGTGGTGGCCTGCGGCAGCCACGAGATCAACTGCTGCGCGACCCGGCTCTGCCGGTCTAAGGGGATGACGTTGCCCGGAAATGGCCTGCGGCCCGATCCGTCGGGGGCGCCCGTCGTAGGATCGTAAATGGTCGTCCCGAACGAACTGAAATCGCCCGCCTCCTGGGCCGCTGTCGGGATCGTCACGAGACGCGAAACGTTGGTTCGGCGGCTCGTTTCTTCATCGCTTACGAAAAAGAACAGTTTGTTTTTGATGATCGGTCCGCCCAGCGTGCCGCCGTACTGGTTCTGGATGTTTTTCGGTAGCGTCGGGCTCGTGTAGAA
>JAICMB010000492.1 GCA_025929455.1 Bryobacteraceae bacterium
CGAGTGCAAACGCGGCAAGGATAACCGCGAGAGCCTTCCACACGAGCGGCTCCGATTCCGTTTCGCCCAGAAAGAAGCCGCCATAAATGATGAAAGTGACGGCGCCGGTATTCCAGGGCGTGTAGATCATGCCGAGCGCGACCATGCCCGCGATCAGCCACAATATCTTCGGGCCGTGCCACCAATGACCCAGGAAATACAGCGGTAGAAAGGCGCCGATCGAAAGCACGGTCACTGCCCACTGGAGCGCTCCGGCACCATCCACGATGGGCGCGATGAACACGTACGCCAAATAGATCAGCCAGACGTACGGCAGTGGCCTCATGTCGAGGCTGTCCGGTAGCAGCCGCCACCGACCTGGCCTGTAACTCGCGCTATCCATATGCCTTCTTCTCTTCGCGGCGGAAGAGTATCCAGGCGAGGCCCGAGCAGATCATGGCGGTGGCGACGAGTGCTTGGATGTGGACGGCAACGCTATCGTGGGCCACGCCGGTAACGATTAAGCCGATTTGGGCGAGGTGGTAGGCGGGCAGCGCGACGGCGATCTTCTGCATGGCATCGGGAAGAAACTGCAGCGGAACCCAGAGCCCGCTAAAGAACGCCATCGGCAGATAGATCATATTGACAAACGCGGGAGCGGAATTGGCGGTAGCGAAATAACCGATGGCAAGGCCGAGCGCACAGAACGGGAGGGCGCCCGCGATCAGCGTCACAGCGAGGAGAATCCATTGCGGCGCGGCCATGCGTACTCCGCCGAAGATGAATCCGAGCGTGAAGAGCAAGGCAACTATTATGGTAGCGAACCCCATCGCGCCGGCTACTTTAGCGGTGAAATAGGCGAGCGGCGGCATGGGGCTGGCGCGCTTCACCTCCAGCCAGCCGAGCGTGCGCTCGGACGCGACGCCCGCGCCGAGAGAGTAGAGTGCGGCGCCCATCACTCCGAACGTGCCGTAGGTGCTGAGCAGGAACGACGCGAGCTTGACGTTTTCGCCGTGGCTCATTTTGCTGGCCATGAGCAGGCCGAAGAAGATGTAGAACATCGCCGGGATGACGAGCGTACCGACGACAAAACGCGGCATGCGGAGCAGACTGAGAAATTCGTATTTGGTTTCGAGCAGATAGGGTTTCATTGTTGAGCAGCCTCCTGGGTTGGCGCGGGCACGGAATGGTTGGTGATGGCGAGGAAGGCGTCTTCCAGACCGGCGCCGGTGACTTCGAGGTCGGAAAGATAGGGGTCGGCGGCGAGGAGGCGGCGAAGCACGTCTTCGGACTGCGCGGCGACGATCTCGACGGCGCGGCCATCCACGCGCACGGAGATGACGCCCGGGATTTGTGAGATGGCTTCAACGGGGAGCGCGGACACGCAGCGGATGCGGCGGGCAGCGACGCGCTGCTTGATTTCGGAGGGCGTCCCGGTGGCGGCGACGCGGCCGTGATCGATGACGACAATCCGGTCCGCGAGCGCGTCTGCTTCTTCGAGGTAATGGGTGGTGAGCAGGACGCTGCCGCCGCGCGAAACGAAGCCGCGGATGTGACGCCACATGGCGCGGCGGCTCTCGACATCGAGGCCGGCGGTGGGCTCGTCGAGAAAGAGCAGGTCGGGGTTGCCGCAGATCGCGAGCGCGAACATAACGCGCTGGCGCTGCCCGCCCGAGAGGTCACTGAATTTGCGAGCGGCGATGTCTTCGAGACCGGCGGCGCGGAGCACGTCGGGCAGGAGCATGGGATGGGGGTAGTAGCTCGAGAAGAGGTGGATGTGTTCGCGCACGCGAAGCATTTCGGGGACTTTGGCGACCTGCAGCATGGCGCCGACGCGGGTGCGCGCGGAGTAGTCGCGGGGGTCCTGGCCGAACACGCGGACAGAGCCGTGGTTGGGTGATGCGAGGCCGAGCAGCAGGCGGACGGCTGTAGTTTTGCCGGCGCCATTGGGGCCGAGCACGGAAAGCAGTTCGCCGCGGTTGATGTCGAGGTCGATGTCGGCCAAGGCGGTTACCGGACCGTAGCGTTTGGTTACGCGAGTTAATTGGGCGATCACGGTTTCATAGTGCGGCGGAACCGTGCGCGGCAGTAGTGGGGAAGGTCAGGCGGCGCGGGTGACAAATGTCAGGCGCGATTCAGAACGGCTATTCGGGTTTGCGTGCCACGATCTCCGCGACGGCGCAGCGATGCGCGGAATCGCGGGGCGCGCCTTCGTAATCGTGCAGGATCTCCCAGCCGCTAAAAAACGTTCGCAATTCGCCCGGCGCGGCGCGTTTGTAGTTCGGCTCCTCGCCCGGGTTCGTAATGTGCACGATCGCGATCGCAACGCCGCCCGGCCGCACGCCCGCGCGAATGCGCGGAAACAGCGAGCGCTGCAAGTAGTAGCAGTCGAGAATCAGATCCCAGCCGTTCTCTTGTACATGAAACGTGGGTGCCTCAAGATCCGCAATCGCCGTATCGACCGTGAGCCCGCGCACACGTGCCTGTTCCCGAAGTTCATGGATCGCTGCGTCCGCTCCGTCGATCGCGCGAACATTCCAGCCGTGCGCCGCTAACCACAGCGCGTTGCGTCCGGCGCCGCATGCCAGATCGAGTGCCATACCGGCCGGCAGCGCCGCAGCCGTCTGTTGAACCAGCGGTGTGGGCTCCGTTCCGAAGTCCTCTCCAGCGCGTGAACGCGCGGCGTATCGCTCATTCCATTCCTCGATCTTCATGCGGCTACGGCCGCACGGACAAGCCGGCGCTTTTGCTTCAGACGGGTGCGTGCCATCGAAAGGCTTAGCATCACGGCAACCAGCGCCGCTGCACATACAATGCACTGCCACGCGTTCAGGCTTTCTTTAAAGAACGGAAGCCATCGCCCGTATACCAGCTCGATATGCACCCAGTACACCAGCAACGACGTCGTCCCGAACTGCCGCACCCAGCTCCATTCCATCGCGCGGCGTGCATTCCAGGCATACGCCGCAGCCAGGAGAATCAGCACCGCGCCCATTTTCATGACTACCAGCCACGGGCTGTTCAACCAAAAATCCGATTTGGAATACACCGAATACGGCAGTCGGGAACAGTAATCGCCCAACAACAGCAGCAGCAGTCCCGCGATCGCGCTCCACTGCATCAAACGCGCCATCCGCTCCGGACGCGTCAGCCGCAGCATACTGCCGATGCTGACGCCGAACGCGATAAACGCCGCCCACGGGAAGAATGAAAAATAGTAGAAGTTCGGAACGACGTAGCTCGAAGCCCAGCCGGGCAGCCAGCTCCAATCCGTAAGCGACACGACCGGCGAGGCGACCGCGATGGCCGTTCCGATCAGCGCCGCCAGCCGGGCGCGTTCTCGTGTGGTAACGAGCGATAGCGGCGAAAACAACGCGATCGCGAATCCCATACAGTTGAGCACGTCCACGCGCAGCAGGTCCGATAAGCGGCTCCACGGCAACCCGAACATCCACATCTGTATGCGAAACGCGA
>JAICMB010000215.1 GCA_025929455.1 Bryobacteraceae bacterium
CAACAAGAATGAATATCGCCGCTACAAAATCAAAACGGTCGAAGGAGCCAATGACTTCGCGTCAATGAAGGAAGTCCTCGAACGCCTCGCAACGCGTGCGCCAGTAAAAACAAAGCTGACGAGTGCTGAAATGGTCCGCATGGAGCGCGATAGCCGGTGATTGTTGCCGACGCGTCGGCCATCATCGATCTGCTACTGCTAACGCCAGGTTGCGAAAGAATAAGCGCTCGTTTTGCGCAACCCGAGGAGACTGTGCACGCGCCGGCCGTGCTCGACCTGGAAGTCGCTCAAGTCCTTAGGCGACGGCATCTGGGCGGCGACCTGTCGCACTTGCGTGCGAACGAGGCTTGGTTCGATTTCCGCAGCCTTGTCATAGAACGTCACTTTCATCAGCGGTTGCTCGGCCGTATTTGGGAACTTCGCCACAACCTGACGGCGTACGACGCCGCATATCTGGCTTTGGCTGAAATGCTCAACGCGCCCTTGCTTACCCGTGATGGCGGCCTCGCGCGCATCGCCCGGCGCACCGCCGCCGTCGAACTGATCTAACCCAGCCCCGCGGACGCGGTTTTCGCGTCGTGTATACTGATGTTTAGGCTTTTAACTATACTTTGACCGCGGGTAGCGCCCACTCGGCAGTGGCTGGCGGCTAGACGCGATTCCCTGACGAAGATGCCAAAGAGAACTTTTCAACCTAATAACCGCCGGCGCGCCAAGACCCATGGATTCCGCGCGCGGATGAAGAGCAAAGATGGGCGTGCAGTGCTTGCGCGGCGCCGCGCCAAAGGCCGCCACAAACTCACGGTCAGCGACGAAAGAGCTGTCCGTCACGCGAAGTAGCTTCGGGTTTCCGAAGAGTGCCCGCCTTTTGCGTCCGGCCGACTTCCGGCGCGTCTACGATGATGGCTTCCGCATCGCCGGTCCCTATTTCGCCGCCTTCTGCCTCGCCGTCGAGCGCGACCCGGCCGCCGGTCCACGCATCGGCTTTACGCTGCCGCGTGCGTTCGGCAAGGCCGTGAAGCGCAATCGCGCCAGGCGGCGCATCCGCGAAATTCTCCGACTACGCCTGCCGGACATCGCCCCGCGCTGGGACATCGTTATCAACCCGCGGCGCGCGGTGCTCGAATGCACGCCCGACGAGTTGCGCCGCGATTTAGATCGGATCATTGTCCAATGCTCGAACGCCCGCTCCGCCAAGCCGTGATCGGAACGCTGCATTTATATAAGCGCTTCGTCTCGCCGTTTCTGCCGGCCGCCTGCCGCTTTCATCCCACGTGTTCGGAGTACATGGCGCAGGCCGTAGAGCGCTACGGCGTCGTGCGCGGCGTAGCTAAAGGCATCTGGCGCGTGATGCGCTGCAATCCATTTAACGCCGGCGGCTTCGATCCGGTCCGCTAACGAAATCTAAGATGGCCGATTCGCCAAACGATAACAAACCGCCGAAGGCACCCAAACGCGAGCTCCCCATGGAGATCCGCCTGTTACTGGCGTTTCTGTTGATGGGTCTGGTGCTGTTCGTCACGCCGTATTTCTATAAGCCGCCGGCCGGCCCGAAGCGCACCGCGCCGGCGCCGGGTGCTGCTACTGCGACACAGGCGGCAAAGGCGCCCGCGCAGCCGGCGCAACCGGCCCCCAAACCTGCCCCTCCACCGCCAACGCAACCTGCTGCCGGCCGTATCGCGGCGACTGCCGAACAGACCTTCACGGTCGATACGGCGCTGTACCGTATACAATTCACGAACCGCGGCGCGGTGGCGCAGAGCTGGATGCTGAAGAAGTTTCTCGATTCCAAAGGCAAGCCGCTCGAGCTGATCAATACGGCTGTGACCGGGCAGGTTCCGCTGCCGTTTGCAGTCGCGCTGAAGAACGGCGATCAGGCGCCCTTCAACGACGCGCTGTTCGTCGCCAAACCGAGCGCCGACGGGCTCGGCATCGAGTACGAGTATTCGGACGGCACGTTACATTGCACCAAATCGTTCCGCTTCACGCAGAACAGCTACCTGTCGGACATCGTGAGCCAGGTGACCGACAGCGGCAAGGGAGTGCCGCACCGGCTGGAGTGGCGCGGCGGCTTCGGTGACTCCACGGTGTTGAACCGCACGTCGGCGCAGCAGACCGTGCACTACGATGTCGCCAACACCAAGCTGTTCACGAATCCAGCCAAGGACGCGAAGAACGGGCCCGTTTCGAGCGTCGGCAATTTCTCGTTCCTGGGCATCGACGATACGTTCTTTGCCGCCGTATTTCTTCCGCGCGAGAACGTCACGACCGAGATCACCACCTACAGCGACAACCTGACGGTCGCGTCAACGGGCAAGCCGGAGGCGCACGTAGGCGTAGGTGTCGGCGGCGATCCGGTGAATCGTTTTCAAGCCTATGTCGGTCCCAAGGACATCGACATCCTGCGGCGCGTGGACCCGCGCCTGCCGCAGCTCATCGATTGGGGTTGGTTCGGTATCATCGCGAAGCCGCTCTTTTACGCGCTGCACTGGATCAACGACAAGCTGATTCACAACTACGGCTGGTCGATCGTGGTGGCCACGATCATCATCAACGTGCTGATCCTGCCGCTGCGGCTCTCCACCATGAAGTCGGCGAAGCGAATGCAGGCGCTGCAGCCGGAACTGGCCGTCATCAAGGCCAAGTACAAAAAGGTCGGCTTTAAAGATCCGAAGAAAGCGCAAGAAAACGAAGAGACGATGGCGCTGTATAAGAAGCACGGCATCAACCCCATGGGCGGGTGTCTGCCGATGCTGGTACAGCTTCCGCTCATCTACGCGTTTTACAAAGTGCTGGCGGTTACGATCGAGTTGCGCGGCGCGCACTGGCTGTGGGTGGCCGATCTGTCGCAGCCGGAACAGCTTCCCATTCACTTGCTTCCGGTCATCATGATCGTGACGCAATTCTTCATGCAGAAGATGACGCCGAATCCGACCATGGACCCGACGCAGGCGAAGATGATGCTGTTCATGCCCTTGATGTTCGGCTTCTTCTTCTACAATATGCAAAGCGGACTGGTGCTGTATTGGTTGACGAGCAACCTGGTCGGTATCGCGCAGCAGTGGATCATTAACCGCTCCATGCCGCCCGTGCCGGTAGCGGCCACGCCGCAGCCTGCGCCCCGCAAAAAGGTGTCGAGAGGATAACTCGTGAGCGAGCCCAAGTACAGCGTTGCCGAGGTGGCCGAGCGGATCGAACCGTTTCTGAACAAGGTGTTCGATCTCGCCGGTTTCGATTTGCGATTTGAGACAACGGCGGGCGAGCATGCGCATCCCGATCTTGAGGACCCCGACGTGGTAGTGCGCTTTTCCGGCCCCGATGTGGATTTGCTGCTGGCCAACCGCGCCGAGTTGCTGCTCGCGCTCGAACATCTGACCATGGAAGTGCTGCAGGTGCCGTCGGAGCACCATTCGCTGGTGTGCTTCGACGCGAACGACTACCGGCTTCTGCGGATCGAGGAACTGCGGTTGAGCGCGACCACTGCGGCCGAGCGTGTAAAGCAGAGCGGGCGGCCGTTTCACTTTAGCCCGATGAGCAGCCGCGAGCGTCGCATCATTCATTTGAGCTTGCGGAATGAGACGGAAGTGAAAAGCCTCAGTACCGGCGTAGGTCCTCTGCGGCAGGTGGTGGTGATGCCGTCCAGCATGGACACAGTGCCGGAGCCGATCCGCCCGCCGGCGCCGCGGCCGGAACGTGACGAACGGGGGCGCGGTGGACATGGGGATCGCAGGCGTGGAGATCGCGGCGGTCGTGGCGGCGGGCCGCACCGGCGCGACCGGTAGACCTGAATTCGTGAGTCCGATTTTTCCCGTGGGGCAGGCTGTCAGCCTGCGGCGGGTTGCCAAACCCGCCTCGTCCGCCGCCGTACGATACCCCGGGCTCACTCGCGCGTCCCAGTTCCTCGTAGCCCATGCTCGGCTTGACGGTTGGCCACTTCACCCGTTGCTGCACAACGCCGCTTTCGGTTGCCGTTGCGTCGCCGGTTGGCGCATCCGTCTCTCCCGACCCTCAGCAGCGTCGGGCAGGCAAGCTCAATGATGCGCACGGGCGACACCATCGCCGCCATCTCCACACCCCCGGGCAGGTCGGGTATCGGCGTCGTCCGCCTCTCCGGACCGGACGCCCGCGGCATAGCGGAACTCATCCTCGTATTACGCGAAGGACATCAATGGACACCCTGGACAGCATCGCTAGCCCATCTGCGTGACGCGGAAGGGCGCCTCGCGGACCGCGTCGTAGCGACGTTTTTCGAAGCCCCGCGCTCCTACACGGCGGAGGACGTCATCGAGATCGCGTGTCACGGTGCGCCCGTCGTGCTGCGGCTGTGCCTCGAGCGCGCGTGCGCCAACGGAGCTCGGCCCGCCGAGCCGGGCGAATTCACTCTGCGCGCGTTCTTGAACGGGCGCATCGATCTGCCGCGCGCCGAGGCCGTGCGCGATCTTATCGAAGCGACAACGCTCTATCAGGCGCGCGTGGCAGCGCAGCAGGTGGAGGGCTCCGTTTCGCGGCGCATCCGCCCGTTGAAAGAGGCGCTGCTGGAATTGATCGCGTTGCTCGAGGCCGGCATCGACTTCGCGGAAGACGACGTGAGCGTAGCTGCGCCGGAGGAGATTCTCGCGCGATTGGAACCCGTGCGCGATGGGCTCGTCGCTCTGGCGTCGAGCTTCTCCTTCGGACGGCTGGTGCATGAGGGAATGACGCTCGCGATCGTGGGACGGCCGAATGTGGGCAAGAGCAGCCTCTTCAACCGCTTGCTCGAACAGGATCGCGCGATCGTCACGGAGATTCCGGGGACCACGCGCGATTTGGTTTCCGAAACAGCGGCGATCGAAGGCATACCGGTGCGCCTGGTCGATACGGCCGGCATTCGCGCGGGCGAAAACCTCGTTGAGAAGCTCGGCATCGAGCGCAGCTATCAAGCGATGGCGGATGCGGACGTGACGGTGGTCGTCTTCGATCTCTCGCAACCGGCAACAGCCGAAGATGCCGCGCTGATTGAACGCGCCAAAGCGAGCGGGCGCTATCTGGTCGTGGGCAATAAATGCGATCTGCCCCGCGTCGCCACGATGACCGAGCCATTTCTTGCCGTTTCGGCGGTGACCGGCGAAGGCGTCCCGGAGTTACGTCGAGCGATTGCACCGGCGGCGGCGCAGGAAGCGGAGTCGGGATTTATTACCAGCGTGCGGCACGAACAGCTTTTGCGCGAGGCGGTCGCCGCGCTCGATCACGCGAAAGATGCGGTCGCGCTCGGCATACCGCATGAGATGTTGCTGCTCGATTTATACGCGGCGTTGCAGCCTGTCGACGGAATCACGGGCGCGACCACGGCGGACGATATCCTGAACCGGATTTTCTCTACGTTTTGTATTGGAAAGTAGCCGCCTCGATTGCGACCCGCACGGCGTCCGGAACATCGCCGGAGCGCGTGACGCGGACCACGTCGAAGCCCGCGGCGCGCGCGCTTTCTTCGCCGGCATCGGAATCTTCGACCACCAGTGGGCGCTCGGCGTTTAGCAATCGCGCGGCGCGCAGGTACGGGTCGGGCGCGGGCTTCAGCTTCTGCACGTCGCCGGCGCAGACGAGCGTGTCGAAATGCGAGAGCAGGCCGGCTTTGCGCAGCGCGGGTTCGACTTCATCGCGTCCGCTCGATGTGACGACCGCGAGGCGCTGCGCCTTCAGTGAGGCTAGGAAATTGCTCGCGCCTTCGAAGAAGGGCAGCGCTTCTTCGAGCAGCGCGCGAAAACGTTCGCGCTTGCGCGGGTAGGTCGCGTAGAGATCTTCTACATCGAGCGGCCGATCGCATTGTTCGCACATGCGCGCGAGCATGACGCGATCGGAGATGCCGATGCACGTAGCGGCGTACGTGTCCCAATCGATGGCGAGACCGAAGTCCGCCAGGATCTCGCTCCAGCATTGGTAATGGATCGGCTCGCTATCGACGAGTACGCCGTCAAAGTCAAATAGGATTGCGTCGTAATTCATTGTGAAAAGCGCAGCGAGCGCAGCACTCTGTCGAAGGTGGGCTCGAGTGCACGCTGTTCGCTGCGCGGGGCGATGAAAACCAGATAGAACAAGCCTTGCGGGCGCGGAACC
>JAICMB010000817.1 GCA_025929455.1 Bryobacteraceae bacterium
CCTTGCCGAGCGGATCCGACTCCGGATTGACGAAGGCCAGCAGCCGGTCCCGCCGCCACTTCACCCGGAAGAGCATGAAGTAAAGCACCGGCGCCGCCCCGAGCAGCGCATATCCCAGATACTTGAAGTTGACCCCGGCCAGCCAGAGCATCAGCGCCGTTACGCCCGCGCACACCAGCGCCGTGCCCAGATCCGGCTCCTTCAGAATCAGCGCGATGAAGATGACGCTGGGCAGCGCGGCGGGGATAATCGTCTGCCGCAAATTCTCGATGTCGCTCATCCGATGCTGCAGGAACCACGCGAGGAACAGCACCAGCGCGGGCTTCGCAATCTCCGACGGCTGGAACGACAGCGGCCCAAACCGAATCCACCGATGCGTGTTGTGCGAGTCGCGCATCAGAAACGCGATCAGCAGCAGGATGATGGTGATGCCCACCATGGGGAAGACGACCGTCGGCTTGTTATAGCGTCCATAGTTGACGCGCATCAACAGCGTCATCGAGACCAGGCCGACAGCGGCCCACAGACTCTGGCGGATCAGAAAGTAGTACGGCGAGCCGAATCGATCGCGCGCCATCACCGCCGACGCGCTGAAAACCATCGCCAGCCCGATAACCACCAGCGCCAGCGTTGCAAAATACAACCACTTGTCGACGCCTACTCTTTTTGCCATCCGCTAAGTTCCCGCCAGCGCTCTCACTCCGCGCCGCGCCAGAACCGCCTCCTTAAAGACCCGTCCCCGGTGCTCGTAGTTCTCGAACTGATCGAAGCTCGAGCATGCCGGCGCCAGCAGCACAATCTCGCCCGGCTGCGCGACAGCCGCCGCGCGCTCGACAGCGCTCTCCAGAGTGCCCGCGTTCATGATCGGCACTGCGCCTTCGATGTGCGTGTGAATCTTCTCCGCGGCTGCGCCAATGGTGTACACAGCCTTCACCCGCTGCGTGAGCAGCGCCCGCATCTGTCGATAATCGGAGTTCTTGTCCTTGCCGCCAAGGATCAGATGAATCCCTCCCGGGAAGGCCTCGATCGCCTTGATCGTCGCGTCGACGTTGGTCGCCTTCGAGTCGTTGTAGTAGTCCACGCCGTTCAGCTTGGCGACAAACTCCAGCCGATGCTCTACCGCCTTGAAGTTCGCGACCGCCTTCCGGATCGTCTCCGCGTCGATGCCCGCGAGCCGCGCCGCGCAAACCGCCGCCAGCACGTTCTCCACGTTGTGCGCGCCCTTCAGCGGAATCTCCTCCACCTTCATCACCGGCTCGCCCGCTGCCTGCTCCGATTCGCGAAACACAATCACGCCCTCGCGGACGAACGCCCCCTGGCGCACCACGTGCGAGCGGCTGAACCAGAACACCCGCGACGGCGCGCGGGCCGCCGCCCTCTTCGCCGGCTCGTCATCGGCATTCAGCACCAGCGCGTCTTCCGCCTCCTGACGCGCGAAGATGCGCTCCTTCGCCGCAACGTAATTCTCAAACGAGCCGTGCCGGTCCAGATGATCCGGCGTGATGTTCAGAATCACCGCGATCTGCGGATGAAATTCAAAGGCCGTCTCCAGCTGAAAGCTCGACACCTCCAGCACCGACCACCCGTCCTCGCGCGAATCATCGACGAGCGCGATCACCGGGACGCCGATGTTGCCGCCCACCTGCACC
>JAICMB010000696.1 GCA_025929455.1 Bryobacteraceae bacterium
GGATCCGCAGGAGCGGCAGCGCGTCTTTGCCGCGTTACCGCGCAGCGTGCTGGAGCGCTTCTCCGAAATGCGCCAGGAACTTGCCAACCGCCGCAACAAGTTCTTTGACCACGAAGGCGTTCTGGCCATCATGAGCGACGACCGGCGTTCCCACGACGCGCTGGTCTTCGCCGAAAGCGCCGGCAGCTATAAAGCGAAGGACCCGCTGGCGCCGCCGTCGTTTACGATTACGGCCGAAAATTACAACCGCTTGATCCGGCTCGCCCGTAAAAACGAACCCGTGCGCATGCAGGTAAACCTGAAAGCGGACATCTCGAACGGCCCCGCGGAAGCGTTCAATATAATCGGTGAGATCCCCGGCTCGGGTCAGGACAAGCAGCAGATCGTCATGGTGGGCGCGCATTTCGACTCCTGGCACACCGCCACGGGCGCCACCGACAACGCCGCCGGAAGCGCCGTCATGATGGAAGTGATGCGCATCCTGAAAGTGCTTAACCTGCCGCTCGACCGCACCGTCCGCATCGCGCTGTGGAGCGGAGAAGAAGAAGGGTTGCTCGGCTCGCGCGCCTACGTGAAAGAGCACTTCGGCGATCCGAAGACCATGAAGGTCACGGCTGCGCACGCGAATCTTTCCGGGTATTTCAATCTCGACAACGGCAGCGGCAAAATTCGCGGCGTCTACCTGCAGGGCAACGACGCCATGCGGCCGGTTTTCGAACAGTGGTTCAGCCCATTCCGCGACGAAGGCGTGGGTGCGATCACGATTCGCAACACAGGCGGCACGGACCACCTCTCGTTCGATGCCGTGGGCCTGCCGGGCTTTCAGTTCATTCAGGACCCGCTCGATTACGGCACCATCACGCACCACTCCGACATGGACACCTACGACCACATTCAGGCCGGCGATCTGATGCAAGCCTCCGCCGTCATCGCAACGTGCGTGTACGAAGCTGCCAATCGCCCGGGTCTGCTGCCTCGCAAACCTCTGCCGCCGCCCGAACCCGAAATCAGCCCCGCCACAGGGCAGTAGAATAGACGGGTATGTTGACTCGTCGCGATGCGTTATCAGGTGCTAGTCTGACGTTGCTCATGCAAGCCGCGCTGTCGCGCGCGCAAGCTCAGGGCACTTCTCCACACCAGGGCGCCGTTTTCCAGCATGACCTGCCGGATATCACGATGGATGGCTGGCAGGTCACGGTAAGCGAAATCCACGAAACGCCGGGGCACGTCGGCCACCGGCACAGGCATCCGGGTTTCGTACTGGTATATGTGCTCGAGGGAGCGGTGGTCACGAAAATTTCCGGGCAGCCGGAGCGGACGTACTCGGCCGGCGAAATGTTCTACGAGCCGCCCGGGAGCACGCATGAAGTATCCCGCAACGCGAGCGATACCAAGCCCGCCCGTTTCCTCGCGTTCATCTTCGCGAAGAAAGGCCTGCCGCTGACGAGTCCCGCGTAACCGTCACCGCGTGCCCACCCCGTACACCTGCGTGCCCGGATGAAACTCCGACCACGCGAACCAAAACTCCGGCTCTAGAATTAGCGATTCCAACTGCGCGCCGCGAAGCCGCCCCGACACGCAGCGGCCGTACGGACTCCAGCGCGAGTGCGTTTCCTCGTCAAGCATCGCGCTCACCTCCGCATCCGCCTCCTTGAATCGCAGCGTTCTTCCGTTCACGCGCGCAATGAACGCTGTCGTCGTATCCGACCCGGGCTGATGCACGATGACCACCGGCTCCTTGCCAAGCTGGTCATTGATGACATGCGCCGTTCTTAACGCGGCTAGCGGATACGCTTTATCGGCACCGTGTACCGCCAGACCCAGCACCATTTCCCTCGGCCGCAGTCGCTTATCGCTCAGCGATATGCCGCCCGGCGGCTCCTCGCCTTGGCCCGAGAGCGCGCTTTTAATCTGCGCGTTTTTAGCCGCGATCCGGTCCGCATACCCCGGAAGCGGCTTCAGCACCAACGTATTCGGGTGCAGTTTGTGCCACTCCTGCCAGTTCGTCAGCAGGAACGGGAACAGTTGCAAATGCGTGCCTTTCAACGGACCGGATATCGCCGATAGACTCGACTGCTGCCACCGGCTTCCCGTCTGGCGGTCTTTAAACACCTCGTTACCGCCTGCGATGCCAACGGTGTCGAATTGCAGATCGCGTCGCTTTGCCTCGGCCCTAAACACGAGGGCCGTGTTGCAGTACCCTCACCA
The DNA here is from genome assembly GCA_025929455.1 of Bryobacteraceae bacterium. The sequence goes on from JAICMB010000696.1 coordinate 2,209, forward strand.
CGTCACCGCGATTGGACCCGACGGCAAACGGTCCTGTACGACGCCGTGCTGCGCAAGAATGGCGGCGGGATAAGCTTTCGCGACACCGCCATCAATGATGCCTATTACGCGATCGCCGCCATGAAGAAAATTTGCCTGCGTCGCAGGAATGAATTGTGGATGGTCAA
>JAICMB010000505.1 GCA_025929455.1 Bryobacteraceae bacterium
AACCAGGCGGGGCTGACGTCACCGGCCGGGCGGGAGTTTGAAATATGCCGCTGAGCAGCGTAGCGCAAGCCGCTGCGACGGCGGACGAGCGGGTGTGGACACCCGCTGCAGGCGTGGACGCCTGCCCCACATCAAAACTCAGCACAAGAGCGGAACATGGTTCAGGTGTTCCGTTCGCACGCGAGCGTACGCGCCCGGCGTGAGGCCCGAAAATTGGCGGAACTCGTGGATGAAATGCGCCTGATCGAAATAGCCGCACTCAAGCGCGAGCCCGGCCCAGTCCACCGGATCGCGCTCGCCCGCGATGCGATGTACGGCCCGCTGGAAGCGCTGGACACGCGCGAAGCGCTTCGGCGTCATGCCGATTCGATCGCTGAATAAAGCGGTGAAGCGGTTCCGCGCGATACCGATTTCGTTTGCAATGGCGGCGAGCGGCGCTCCCTCGGAGCAGCGGCGCGCGGCGAACGCCACCGCCGCATTCGGTTCGAGCGGCCGCACGGTGTGCTCGCAAAGACATTGCTCAACGACGCGGACCTGTCCAGCCGCATCGGGGGCCGCCAGCACGCGCTCGCGCAACTGTTCCGCGAAGCGCCCCCAAACGCAATCGAGCCCGATCTGTGCGTCACGCAATTCGTCGAGCGGCGCTCGCACGAACGGCCGCATGCCGCCGGGGTGGAAGTGCACTCCGAGCATGCTGCACTGCGTCGCGGTATCGATCACGGCCGGGGCCGAGCGGGGCCCGCACACGATCGCTCCGCGCACCGTCCCGCGCAGCGCGCCGCTGCCCGGATCGTATACCGGGATGCGATCACCGGCGAGATTGATGACGATCTGCATGGAGGCATCCGGCAGGATGCGCTCCATGGCGTGCGGCTGCGCATATCCGCCGCACACCCAGATCGTTTGAACAAACGAAGCCAACGGCGGCGGCGGATGAAAGCGCGCGAGAGCCAAGCCGCTATAGACGTACGATGTTGGGCGCCGTGCGGTTTTTCAGAGCGTTGCGCGTGTCCACGATGAGCGGTGTGGACGCCACGATGGCGTCGTAATCGAACGATGAGTGGTCCGTCACGATTACGCTGCAGTCGGATTCCTTCACCGCCTCGAGCACTGGAATAGCCTCCAGGCTGCCATTTTCGGTGCGAATCGCCGGGATGAACGGATCGCTGTAGGTGACCTGCGCGCCGCGGCGCTTCAGTAGATGGATGATGTCGAGCGCCGGCGATTCACGCGGATCGTCGATGTTCCGTTTGTAGGCGACGCCCAGCACGTGCACGCGCGAGCCGCGCAGCGGTTTGACGTGATCGTTCAGCGCGTTCTGAATTTTGTCCACCACGAAGTGCGGCATCTGCCCGTTGATGTAGCCGGCGAGCTCGATAAAGCGCGCCTCGATGCCGGCCTGTTTGGTTTTCCAGGACAGGTAGAACGGATCGATCGGGATGCAATGCCCGCCGAGTCCCGGCCCCGGATAGAACGGCATGAATCCGAACGGCTTGGTCGCGGCTGCGTCGATCACTTCCCAAACGTTGATGCCCATGCGGTCGCACATCAGCGCGAGCTCGTTCACGAGGCCGATGTTGATCATGCGGAAGGTGTTTTCAAGCAGCTTCACCATTTCCGCGACGCTGGTAGAGCCCACCGGGACGACGTGCTGCAGCGCCTGGCTGTAGAAGAGCTTGCCGGTGTCGGTGCAAGCGGGCGTAATGCCGCCGACCACTTTGGGGATGTTGGAGGTCTGGTATTTGGGATTGCCGGGGTCGACTCGCTCGGGCGAAAAGCACAGGAAGAAATCCTGGCCGACGGTCAGGCCTGGACGCTGCAACATCGGCAGCACCAACTCATCGGTGGTGCCCGGATAGGTGGTCGATTCCAGAATGACGAGCTTCCCGGGACCGAAGTGCTTGGCAATCTCCTGGCACGCCGACACAATGTAGCTCATGTCCGGATCTTTGGTCTTGCGCAGGGGCGTGGGCACACAGATATTTATGGTGTCCAGGTCCCGAACCACGGAAAAATCGGCGGTGGCGCGCACCTTGCCCGATTCCACCAACGGGCGCAGCGTGGACGTCGGCACATCCTGCACGTACGATTCGCCGCGGTTCAGTTCGGAAATCTTGCTCTCTTGAACGTCAATCCCGGTGACATCAAAGCCCGCACGGGCAAATTCAACGGCGAGCGGCAGGCCTACGTAGCCGAGGCCCACAACGCCGACCTTGGCGGTACGGCTCTTAATCTTTTCCTGCAGTATCTCTACCGTGGTGGCTGTTGCTGCTTGCATAAATGATGACTCAATATCCTCCGTAAACGCGTCTGGCGACGCCGCCCCTATGGGCGTGTCGGGCCGTCAGCGACTCTCAATACTACCATTTCGTCAAAAATCGCCGATTAAGATGTCATACTGGTTTCGGAGCCGCGGGCAGGCGGATTTTCCCTGCCGGCTCTACCGGCCGGTACACGGGAGAATATTCCATAGTGCCTGTTCACGACCAATCTTCTCAACAACATACGAATACAAGTGATAAATCGGGCTGGCGCGTTGCAGTGCTGGGCCTGGGCTACGTGGGCTCGGTCAGCGCGGCGTGTCTGGCGAGCGTCGGCCACGTTGTGACCGGCGTCGACCGCGACCAGCATAAAGTGCAGAGCATCCTCGATGGACGCGCTCCGTTTTTCGAGCCCGGCCTGCAGCCGCTGATCCAAAGCGGCGTGGCCGCTGGACGCCTGAACGCGACCACTTCAACGACGGACGCCATACAGAAGTCCGATGTCGCGCTCGTATGCGTTGGGACGCCGTCGGAGCGCAACGGCAATCTGGGGCTGGACCAGTTGCGCCGGGTGGTCGAAGAGATCGCGGCCGCGTGCCGGGACCGCGTGGCGCCGCTGACGGTCGCCATCCGCAGCACAGTGTTTCCGGGGACGTGCGAAGAGATCGTGATACCGGCGTTCGAAGGCTGCCCGGGCGTGACGGTGGTTTCGAATCCCGAGTTTCTGCGCGAAGGCTGCGCCGTGCACGATTTTATGGAGCCGTCGCTGGTGGTGGTCGGCGGCGCCGATGCGGCAGCGGTGCGGCGCGTGGCGTCCTTATATGATGCGCTCGGGACGGAGCCATGCCTGGTCTCGCTGCGCACGGCGGAAATGATCAAATACGCCTGCAACGCGTTCCATGCAGTGAAGATTTCGTTTGCAAACGAGATTGGAGCGTTGTGCTCACGCCTGGATGTCGACTCCGGCGAAGTGATGTCGACGCTGTGCGAAGACGTGAAGCTGAATGTTTCCAAGGCTTACCTGAAACCGGGATTTGCGTTCGGCGGCTCCTGCCTTCCGAAAGACCTTCGCGCGCTTGTGTATCGCGCGGCGAGGCTCGACCTGCAACTGCCGCTGCTCGAA
>JAICMB010000026.1 GCA_025929455.1 Bryobacteraceae bacterium
ACGCCGCACGACCTGCACGATAGCGACGCGACTGAAACGCCGCTGCACGCCGACGCCGACTATCAAGGTAAGCCTCGTAAGCTGCTGCTGCAGGGCAACCGCAACGGATTCTTCTACGTGCTCGACCGCACCAACGGCGAGTTCCTGGCTGCCACGCCGTTTGTGCATCGCTTGACCTGGGCTAAAGGCATCGACAAAAACGGGCGCCCGATTTGGGCTGAAGGTTGGCAGCCGACCGTCGAAGGCACAGAGGTTTGCCCGTCGATGGACGGCGCGTCGAACTGGATGTCGACAGTTTTCAACCCGAACACCGGATACTTCTACTTAATCGCGCTCGAAAAATGCAACATCTTTAGTAAGAACTCGGAGTGGTGGAAGCGTGGCGAGTCTTTCTATGGCGGTTCCTCGCGCCCGGCGCCCAACGAACAGCCGCAGAAGTTTTTGCGCGCCATCGACCTTAACACCGGCAAGATCGCTTGGGAGTACGCGCAGACCGGACCGGGGCAGGCCTGGGGCGGTCTACTCGGGACGGCAACCGGATTGATCTTGCTCTGCGACGATAACGGCGCGTTCACGGCGCTCGAGGCGCGAACCGGGAAACCGGTCTGGCATTTCGATATGAACGTCCACTGGCACGCATCGCCGATGACGTACTTGGCGGACGACAAACAATTCATCGCGGTCGCGGCGGGATCGAGCATCGTTGCATTCGGTCTGCCGGACTGATAGAAAGCATCGACAGGAGTTTCACACATGAGCACATTCGAGACACGGCGCGGCTTCTTCACGTGGGCGCGCAATATGATCGCGGGCGGCGGGATTGCGGCGCAACTTCGTCCTGCGCAGGCGGCGCCCACCGCGCATGCGCAACAGGGCGAAGACTACTACGACAAGCTCGGCGTCACCAAGATCATCAACGCCGCGGGCACCTATACATATTTGACGGCGTCCACCATGCCGCCCTCCGTGCAAGCGGCCGTTGCGCGCGCTGCCAAGCACCCGGTGCGGCTCGAAGAATTGCAGAAGGCCTCGGGCGCATATCTCGCCAACCGCCTGAAGTGCGAAGGTGCGCTGGTCTCCGCGGGCGCGGCATCGGCGCTCACGCTCGGCACAGCGGCCTGCATGACGGTCGCGAACAAGCGGGCCGTGCACGACATCCCTGTCGACATCGGCGACCTCAAAAACGAAGTCATCGTGCAGAAGGCACACCGCTACGACTACGACCACGCACTGCGCAACTGCGGCATCCGCTTCGTCGAAGTCGAAACCATCGACGACTACGAGAAAGCCTTCACGCCGAAAACCGTGATGGCGCATTTCTTCAACGCGGCCGAGGGCGGCAACATCAGCCATCAGGACTGGGTCCGCATCGCGCACCAGCATGGCGTGCCGTGCTTCAACGATGCCGCTGCCGACGTGCCGCCAATTTCGAATCTGTGGAACTACACCGGGATGGGCTTCGATCTCGTGACATTCTCGGGCGGCAAAGGAATGCGCGGTCCGCAGAACGCCGGGCTCCTACTCGGCCGCAAGGACCTCATCGAAGCTGCGGCCGTAAACAATAATCCGCATTCCGATGCCGTCGGCCGCGGGATGAAGGTCGCGAAGGAGCAGATCGTTGGCATGGTTGCGGCGATTGACTGGTTTCTCAGCCAGACCGATGAAGGCATGCAGCGCGAATTTCAGCGCCGCGCCGATCGCATCGCCGATCAACTGAAAAATATCCCGACGATCAAGACCCGCACGACAATCCCGCCCGTGGCGAACCACGTTCCCCACCTGTTGATCAGCTACGATCAGTCGCGCGTGAAAATCTCGCCGCACGATGCCGCCGAGGAGTTGCGCCGCGGTAAGCCGGCCATCGAGGTCAATCCCGCAACCGGCAACAAGAACGCCGGTTCGGGCATGGGAGCCGAGGACACAATTGTGGTCGGTGTCTGGATGCTGCAGCCCGGCGAAGACGCTATCGTGGCGCGCCGCTTGCACGAGGTGCTTTCGCGAGCCGTCTCGTGATCCGCCGCGATTTCATTGCGAGCGCGCTCGCCGGCGCTCCGTTAGCGGCACAGGCGGGCGCGCAACCGCCCCAGGAAGATATCATCATCGAGCGAGCGCAGAGCGGCACGCCGCAAGCCGGCAAAGTGCTCGCGCTCATCACGCCTCATCTCGACGACGGCCCCATCTTCGCAAGCGGAACCATCGCCAAGCTGCTGCGTGAGGGCTACACCGGCTATTTCATCCGCACCAGCAACGACGAAAAGGATTCGTATCACGAAAGCCTTGGCGAAACGGTGCTTGCAAACGAACGCGATACGGCGAACATGCTCGCCGCGCTCGGGTTGAAGCGCCACTTCGATCTGAGCTATCGCAACCACCGCATGGACGAGGTCAGCCGCACCGAATTGCGAGGCCGGCTCATCTTTCTGTTCCGCCTCCTAAAGGTCGACACCGTGTTCAGCTACGACCCTTGGGGCCACTACGAAGAAAATCCCGACCATTACGTGACGGCGCAGGCGGTCGAAGCCGCGTGCTGGATGTCGAGCGGCAGTCTCGATTACCCGGAACACTTCGCCGCGGGACTGCAGCCGCATGCGGTCACCGAGAAGTACTATTTCGCGCGCGGGCCGCAATTAGTGAATCGCGTCGTCGACATCGCAGACACGATCGAGACGAAGCACGCCACCATTCGAGCGTGCCGCACCATGATCACGCACATGGTGAAGGACGTGAACGACGCACTCGCTGCGCGCAAAGTGCGCGTGCCCGCGTTCAACGCGGAGCCCAGCGCCAACGACGAATTCATCCGCGCCGCCTTTCGCAATCACGACGCGCAGATCGGCCGCAAACACGGCCTCGCGTTCGCCGAGGAGTTCCATTACATCGGCCCCGACACGTCCTTGAATGAATACATTGCGCGCAACGCCGTCCCGCTTTGAAAAAGTCCCAGTACAAGTCCGCCTGAAGTAGTACTATGGATGCATCTTTTTAATACCCCGAGGAAGGGAGACTTCCTGAAATGTGGAATAAACGTAAGGATGAGGAGTACCCGGCGCGCCAGAACAACCCCTCCGCGCCGCCTTCTTTTAAGGAGAGCAGTTCACCAGTGGCATCCGCACCATCGCCCAGTTTTCAACCACCGGAGCCGCGCGGCTCCGCCGTCATCGGTAAATCTGTCATGATTAAAGGCCAGATCTTCAGCCGTGAAGACCTGACCATCGATGGCGAAGTGGAAGGCTCCGTCGAGTTGCACGACCACCGCCTCACGGTCGGACCGAACGGCAAGGTGCAGGCCGGTGTAAAGGCCCGCGAAATCGTGGTGCTCGGCACCATCAACGGCAACGTTGAAGCCGCCGACAAGATCGATATTCGCAAAGACGCGCGCCTTGTGGGCGATATCAAAACCACCCGCATCGTCATCGAAGACGGCGCATATTTCAAGGGCAGCATCGACATTACCAAGGGCGAAGCGCCGAAGCAGGCGTCCGCTCCGAAACCGCAACCGGCTCCGGCCGTGGCCGCACCCGCCTTGGGGGCAGGGAAATAGGCGGCGGCGGAGCGAGTGGGGCTTCTCAGAGACCGCTGGCGGTTTGATCCGCGCGCTCCTTCCTCCCCACGGGACAACGGGAGCGCGCCGGTTACGCGCGCAAGTAACGGACTAGCTCAGTTCTTCTCCTCGCTCGATGGCAGCGAGGGTTTGCGCGTGCTCGATTTCGCGGGCGCCAGCCAGGCGAATATCGGGTTCATCACGGACCTCGGGCATCGGCTTTATTCCGAAGACGTGCTGCGCGTGCTCGACGACACCTTCGGCCGCGACGGCGATTTCTACGAGCGTCAGGCGGAGCCCGAACGCGCCGAACACTTTCTGCGGCAGAGCGTCGATTTCGAGCCCGACAGCTTCGACGGTGCGCTCGTTTGGGACACCCTACAGTTGCTCTCGCCCGGGCTGCTGCAAATGGTTGTCGACCGGCTGTACGAAGTCATGCGGCCGGAATCGTATCTGCTAGCGTTCTTCAATGCCGACGAGAAGGCCGCCGCATTGCCGGTTTACTCCTACCGCATCTCGGACGCAAAAACATTGTTGCTCACGCCGCGCGGCGAGAAGCGGCCCGCGCAGTTCTTCAACAACCGCTCCATCGAGAAGCTTTTCCGCAATTTCAGCTCGATTAAATTCTTTCTGACGCGCGACAACCTCCGCGAAGTGATCGTCAGGCGCTGACGTGGGCGGGCTGTCAGCCCGGCTGGCAGCCTGCGGCGGGTTACGAAACCCGCCTCGTCCGCCGCCGCACGATGTACCTGACTTGTGACTCTGCACGCTACGCGCGCTTCAGCGCCCTTGGTCATTCGGTGCGTGAGGCGTGCGGCGGTCCTCTTTAAGCGACTCCTCGCCCGCGTGCGTCGCCACCTTGGCCGGCACACATTCGAGTTCGTGTTCGCGCAGTTCTTCAATGGTGTTTAGGTACCGCCCGCATGCACTGCAGCGATACTGATTTGTTCCCGGACTGGCTGGACTCGGCATACACCCGTTGGACGCGCCCCTGCCCGCGTTAAGAACGGTTACGCAAGTTGCTTCGAAGTGATAGGATTTCCCCTTAGCAGTTCTTATGAGCAGTAGATATCTCGGTGGTTTGTTCGTTTTATCGTTGGCCTTCGTGTGCTGCCCGCTCTTGCCCGCGGCGGCGCCCGTCGGTGAGATCGTCAAAGTTCCTCTCTCGATTGACTCCGGCGTGCCCCTGCGTCTGTACTTGACCAAGCGCCTACCCAAGCATATTGGCGAACCCGTTCACGCCAAAGTGCTGGAACCGGTGTTCGCGTTCGATCGCCAGATCATTCCCGCGGGTGCCGAAGTGCTGGGTCTTGTGACAGCGCTGCGGCCGGTCGACAAACACGTGCGCGCCGCCGCCATGCTCGCCGGCGATTTTACGCCTCTGCATCGAGCCGAGGTGCAGTTCACAACACTGCGTTTCCCGGACGGTCACGAAGTCGCGTTGGACACTGTTGCCACGTCGGGCCTCAACACCATCGTGAGCTTCCGGAAAGCGAAGAAGGCCAAAAAACCGAATGCTGGTCACGCCGCGCATAACGGCGGCCTTGTCGCCACTGCCAAACACCAGGCAAAGGACCAGATCAAATCGCAGATCAACGCCCGCCTCAACGCGCGCACGCACGGCATCGCGGACCTGGTCCGCGGCCCCGACAAGAAGGAACGTCTTGAGGAGTTCCTCGTGGCCAAGCTGCCGTACCATCCGCAATGGGTTCGTAAGGGCACGCGCTTCGATGCCGAACTGCGCGACCCGCTCCGGCTCGGCGACGCGGAGGTGAAGCGCAGTTCGCTCGCGCTGTTGGGCACGCAGCCGCCGCCCGATAGCATCGCGCATGCGCGGCTGCTGACGCCGCTCAACTCCGCCGTGAACGGAGCAGGCGAAAATGTGGACGCTGTTTTGTCGCAGCCGCTATTCGGGACCGGCGGCGCGCTCGTGCTTCCCGCGGGCACGCACATTACGGGACACGTGACGCTCGCCCGGCCCGCACGCTGGTTCCACCGCGGCGGCAAGCTGCGGTTCACGTTCCAGTCCGTCGAACTCCCGGATGGCACGCCGGCGTTCGCCGCCCGCACAGCCGCTCCCGCTCCCGCCGGTAACACCATCGCGACTTTACAAAATGCCGAAGCAAGCGGCAAAACGCCGGTCAAGGTCGACGACGAAGGCGAGGTCCGCACCGCCGAATCGAAAACCCGTTTCGTGGCGCCTGCGATCGCCGGACTGATCGCCATGAAATCGCTCGACAACGACGAAGGCCGCGCCAGCGCCGACGGCAATCCGATGGGCCGCTCGCTCGGCGGCGGTTCCGGTTTTGGCCTGCTCGGTTTGCTTGCGGCACAAAGCTCGCCGCTGGTGGGCAGCGCCCTCGGCATCTACGGCATGGGCTGGTCGGTGTTTAATAATATAGTGGCCCGCGGCAGCGAAGTGGAGTTCTCCCGCAACGCCGCGCTTGACATTCGTTTCGGCGCACCTCACCATGTCGCCGCCGCTGCGCATCGCAACTTATGACGGAACAGAACCTGAAACTCGACGTTCGCAACGGCGTGAGCGCCGACGAAATGATCTTATCGCTCGAAGGTGTCTTGAACAGCGAGACTGCGTTCGAGTTCCGCGACCGCGTGCGCGAAAATGATTCCGGCACGCTTGTGCTCGACATGACGCACGTCCGTTATGTCGATTCAAGCGGACTTGGCGCCATCATCGCCGCCTACGTTTCCCGCGAGCGCGGCTGCAAACGTCTGCTGCTCGCGGGCACTAACGATCGCGTGTGGGACCTGTTCCGCATGTGCGGCCTCACAGAACTATTTACCCGCTACCCGAGTGTCGCCGACGCCGAACGCGCCGCCTCCGCTCCGGCGTGACTTTGGCGTTTACAGCTTCACGATAGTGCGGCCTTGTGTTTGCCCGGCAAGCAGGCGTTCGGCCGCTTCCGGAACATCTTCCAGCCCGACCGTATTGGTCGCGATCTGTGCCAATTTCTCGGGGCGAAGATCGCGCGCGAGGCGTTGCCATACTACTTCGCGCCGTTGAGGCGGGCAATCCACCGAATTAATTCCCAACAAGTTCACGCCGCGCAAAATGAAGGGGAGCACTGTTGCCGGCAGGTCCGTGCCGCCCGCGAGACCGCAAGCCGCCACACTGCCCCCGTACGCCGTCCCTCGCAGCAGCGACGCGAGCGTTTGTCCTCCGACGGTGTCCACCGCGCCTGCCCAGCGCTCCGAATCGAGAGGCTTGCCGCTCGCTTTCGACAGAACATCGCGCTCGAGAAATTCGGATGCTCCGAGCGAGCGTAGATAGTCGTGCAACTGCGGTTTGCCGGTGGACGCAATGACGCCGTACCCGAGCTGTTTCAAAATTGCGACGGCGATGCTGCCGACGCCGCCGCTCGCGCCAGTCACGACGACAGGCTTACCGCCGGGCGCGACGCCGTGCTCTTCGAGCGCCAGCACGCACTGCATGGCCGTGAAGCCGGCAGTGCCGATGCCCATGCTCTGTTCGAGAGTAAACGGGCGCGGCAGATGCACAAGGTAGGTGGCGGGTACGCGCGCGAGTTGCGCATAACCGCCCCAGAACAGCTCACCCGCGCCGCCGCCCGTTAATACGACCGAATCACCAGCGCGATGCTCAGGTACGTTTGATTCGAGCACACGGCCGGCAAGGTCAATGCCGGGCACCATCGGAAACCGCCGGATGACACGGCCGCGACCGGTTACGCCAAGCGCGTCTTTGTAATTCAACGACGAATACGCAACGGCGATCAGGACATCGCCAACAGGCAACTCCGCCCTCGAGAGGTCGCGGAGAGAGCAGGACGTCTTTCCATCGCTCTCGGTAATGAGCAGAGCGCGGAACTGGGCAGGCGCGGAGTCCATGCGAACAGAGTCGCATGCGGTGGCCGTCAGCGCGCAACGAAGTATCACACGGTGTCATAGCCCTCGCAGCAGATTTCGTGGGGCAGGTTGCCAACCTGCGGCCGATTGGCAATCGGCCTCGTCCGCCGCCGTACACAATTCGGGTCCGGTCTGCCCTGGTCTCTCGCGAGCCAGTTCCTTGTAGCTTATGCCCGGCTTGACGGTTGGCCACTCCAGACCGGCCCTCGCCCGCTTCTGCACAATGCCGCTTTCGGGTGCGGCTCCGCTGCTGTGGGGCGCGGGCACGGCCGCGCCGCTTGCAAACGTGAGGGTGGAGTTCGCTACAGCAGCCGACAGTCGACTTCGACCATAGTCAGCGCTGGCACCGGTTTGTCGTCCTTCGTGCACGGACGGAAGCGCCACTTCTGCACGGCTTCTATCGCCTTCTGGTCGAGTCCCAGGCCGAGCGGCCGGATCACGCGCGCGTCGTGCGGATTGCCTTTGTCATCCACGATCACGAACAGCACCACCGTGCCCTGACACTTCGCTTTGCGCGCGCCTTCGGAATACTCCGGTTCGACTTTGTAAATCACCACGGGCCCGGACAAGCGGCCGCCACTGTTGCAAGCGCCGCCAGTTGACGAGAGCGCGAACCGATCAGGCGCGGAGTCCATGCAAACAGAGTCGCATGCGCCGCCTCTCTATAGCAGGCGGAAGTTGACTTCGATGGTGGCCTGTACGGGAACGGGATGGCCGTCCTTCATGCCCGGACGGAAGCGCCACTTCTGCACGGCTTCGATAGCCTTCTGATCGAGACCGAGGCCGAGCGGCCGGACGACGCGAACGTCGCGCGGATTGCCTTTGTCATCCACGATCACGAACAGCACCACCGTGCCCTGATACTTGGCTTTGCGCGCTTCTTCGGAATACTCGGGCTCGACTTTGTAGATCAGCGCGGGCGCGGAAACGCCACCGCCGATTTTATACGCGCCGCCGCCGAAGTTGCCGCCGTGGCCGGGACCGTAACCGGCGCCATCGCCGGGTCCGACGCCGCCATGCAGTCCGCTGCCCATGCCGCCGCCCGCGCCCGTGCCATTGGAGAGAATGCCGCTCTTCGCGAGGGGATCGCCCAGTTCCGCCAGGTTCACTTTAGGAACCGGAGCGTCCGGCTGAACCACGATGGTCGGCTCCATCGGGAGCTTGGGATTCTCGACTTTGGTGATGCTCGGCGGAACGAACTGCTTGTCCGCGAGCTTCGGCAGCTTCCCCTTGCTCACCGGCGTCGGAGAACGGTCACCGCCGCCACCGCCGCCGCCCATCAGATCTTTCTTTGGCGGGCTGGGCTTATACGGCGCCAGATCCGGGGCGATGAGCGTCACCTGTTCGCGAATCTTCTGCTGCACAGTGGGATTCGTTCCGATGATGAACAGCAGCGCGATGACGCCGCCGTGGATCAGGATGGAGGTCAGGCCGGCACGCTTCTTTTTGTCGCCGTAGAAGCCCCAGATATCCTTGACTTCGACGGGCTTGGAGGTGAGTTCAAGAGGCGGAAGCTGCGGCGGGTGGATCAGGTCCTTGATGCTTCTGACAATGGACTTGTACCAAGGCTCTTCGACGTCCTCTTTGAGCAGGAAATTCAGTTCATCGTCTGGCTTCCCGGCGTTCTGGAGCGCATCCGAATTTGCGGAAATCATTGGATCTTGCTCGGCTATCATCGGCTCCTTCCAGCTCCCGTACGCTTCGCTCCAATAAGTAGACGCAAACGGAAATGGCGGGTTGCGGCAATAGCCCTAATTGAGTCTATCACTTCCGGTTCGTCCAACAACACTGCCCGGGAAGAAAAGCTGTTCGCGTCTCGTGAAGAATATGAAAAACGGGATTCGAGTGCTGCCGCGAGGCTCACGTGGTGTAACGAATGGACGTGACACAGGTCAGTGGAGTTCCAGAGTTCGAGGCTCGCGCGGTACTCTTGCTGCGTGCAGAGCGGTCCGGCCCACCGGCCCTTTCTCCATCCCGTTAGCGCCCTTCTGCCCCGTATGCGCATCGGAGCGGCGTCGTATGCGGCAGTCGAGTGGCTCTTTCTGCGGGCGCTGGCGCTGATCTACTTGGTCGCGTTCCTCTCTTTCGGCGTGCAGGCACACGGGCTGATCGGCGCGCAAGGCATCCTGCCGCTGGCACGATTTTTGCCGGCTGCGCGCGGTTTCTACGGCGGCTCCGCGTGGCGGAGGGTGCCGACCGTGCTGTGGGCGTCCCCGTCGGATGGCGCGATTACGGCTGTCTGGGTGGTGGGCGCGGTCTGCTCCGTGCTGCTGCTGGCCGGAGTTTTCGAGCGCTGGATGCTCATAGCCACGTTCGTTTTGTACTTGTCCGTGGTCACGGCGGGACAGGATTTCCTGAGTTTTCAATGGGACCTGCTGCTGCTAGAAACGGGATTTCTCTCCATCTTCATTGGGTTTTCGCCGGTAGTGGTGTGGCTGTACCGGTGGCTGCTGTTCCGCCTCCTGTTCTCCTCGGGCATCGTGAAGCTGCTCAGCCACGACGCAGCTTGGCGGAACTTCACCGCTATGCACTTCCACTACTTCACGCAGCCGCTGCCGACGCCCCTGGCCTGGTATGCGGAACTGCTGCCCGATTGGTTTCAAAAGCTGTCGACGGTCGGCGTGTTCTGGATCGAGCTGATCGTTCCGTTTCTGTTCTTTTTGCCGCGTCGTTTTCGGTTGTTCGCGGCGTTCTGGACGATCCTGCTGCAGTTGCTGATCCTGCTCACCGGTAATTTCGCGTTTTTCAACTGGCTGACCATTGCGTTGTGTCTGTTCCTGTTTGACGACCGGGCGCTGGCGTGGTTGCGGCTGCCGTTGCGAACCGGCCGCACCCGTCCAAGGTGGGCGGCGGCTATTGCGGTGTTCGTCGTTGTGATCGGGTGCTTTCAGATGATGAATACGCTCGGTTGGGAATCGCCGCGCGCCGCGAGCGGACTCACGAGCACCATCGCGCCGTTCGGCGTTGTGAATACGTACGGCTTGTTCGCCGTCATGACGACGACGCGCCCGGAGATCCTGGTGCAGGGCTCGAACGACGGGACAAACTGGCGCGACTACGTGTTCTTCTGCAAACCCGGGCCGCTCGGCAGACGCCCACCCTGGGTCGCACCGCACCAACCGCGGCTGGACTGGCAGATGTGGTTCGCGGCGCTTTCGAACTTTCGCGCGAATCCCTGGTTTGTGAACTTCATGGTGCGCTTGCTGCAGGGCTCCGCGCCCGTTGAGCGCCTGTTTGAGGCGAATCCGTTTCCCAACGCCCCTCCGCGTTACGTACGCGCGTTGGTTTTCGACTACCGCTTCACGGATGCGGCCGGGCGGCGCCAAACCGGCGACTGGTGGCGCCGCGAGCCGGTTGGCACGTACCTGCCGGCGATCTCGCTGGCCGATTTGCGCTGAGGCTACGGGGATAGCACGACGAACCCCGATTCGACCGTCTCGTTGAGAATGCGCGTCCAAACCACACGCGCGCGGCCGCGATCGAGTGGATGCCGGAAATGCACCGTCTGCCCGGCATGCAGCGCATGGCAGGCGTGCAAGGCCCGGAAGCCGCTGCCGCTGTAGTCGAGCAGTTGGCCATGAACCACTTCCGGAGCTTCCTCGGAGAGCAGTTCGATGCTGCCGGCGGCGAGAAACCGCGGTTCGGCGCGGCGGTCGGCGTCGGCTGCGATGGCGCGCAGCGTAGTCGGCTGGTTCTCCCTCATAACTCGCTATCGGACGCAGCGGCCGCAAACTTTAGCGGCGTTTTCATGACGCGAAGCTCTCGTGCCGCATGGATTCAAGCGCGTACAGTTTCAGCTTGCGGCTGAGCGTGCGCCGCGAAATGCCCAGCAGGTCGGCGGCGCGCTGCTGGTGGCCGTTGGTCTGCGACAAAACCTCTAGAATGGTGCGGCGCTCCAGCCCGGCGAGACTGGTGTCCGCCGCCGGATCGGGCGCACGGCGGTCGATCGGCACGGTCTTGGCGCAGGGCGCATGCGCGGTGCTCCGCTGCGGGAAATCCGCGGCGTAGAGCACGTCGCCCTGCGCCACCACCGCAGCGCGCGTAACGGCATTGCGCAGTTCGCGGATGTTGCCCGGCCAGGAGCGCGATGTCAATTCGTCCAGCGCATCCTGCGCCAGCACCAGGCCCGGGCGGATCTGCGCGGCAAAGTGCGCCGCCAGCGCTTCGATGTCTTCCGGCCGCTCGCGCAGCGGCGGCACGTCGATCATGATCTGGCTCAGCCGGTGGTACAGGTCGGCGCGAAACTTCCCGGCGTCCACAAGTTCTTCGAGATCGCGATTCGTCGCGGCAACGATGCGCACGTCTACCGAAACCTTGCGCAGACCTCCGAGGCGGTAATACGGCGTACCGTCGAGCACCCGCAGGAGCTTCACTTGCATGCGCGGGTCGAGTTCGCCCACTTCATCGAGAAACAGCGTCCCTTGGTGTGCGAGCTCAAACAGGCCGGGCTTGCACCCGTCCGCCCCGCTGAACGCACCCTTCTCGTAACCGAACAGCTCGCTTTCCATGAGATGCTCGGGCAGCGCCGCACAGCTCAGGTCCACCCAGGGTTTATGCGAGCGCAACGAATAATGATGGACCGCGCGCGCGATGATCTCCTTGCCCGACCCGCTCTCACCGCCGATCAGCACCGCTGCACTGGTCTGCGCAACGCGCCGCACCAGGTCGAGTGCGCGGTGGATCGCCGGGCTCGCGACGATGACGGGCATGCCGAGCAGGTTAAGAATTTCGGGATTGCCGCACCGCACCATCGTGCTCCGATTTTGAGCGATCGGGAGAGGCCGCGCCAATAGTACGCAAGGTGGATTTTGCATCGGGGGAATTGCTTATGAGGTGCTGCGGGTCCGCGCCCGGGCGTAATGTTTTGCGCCAAATTGTCCGATGAGCACATTGAGGCAAGCGTTGTCCCTCAAGGCAAAGGCTTATATTGCGGCGGTGATTGCGCTCGGCGCGCTGGCGCTGGCGCACGCGCTCACGCCCTGGCAGGTGGCGGACCCCGCGCGCTTGGCGTGCTACCTGGCGCTGGCCATGGTTTCGTCACGGCTGAAGGTTTCCCTGCCGTCGGTGACGGGAACGCTTTCTGTCTTTTTCGTTTTCGTGTTGTACGGAGTGCTTCAGATGGCCCCGTGCGAGACATTTGCGATCGGGGCGGCGGCGGTGCTGGTGCAGAGCTGCTTCCACAACCGGCGGCGGCCGCGGCTGTACCAGGTCCTCTTCAATCTGGGCGTGGTTGCGATCGCGACGCAGGCGAGCTTGGCGCTGTATGGGTTGCGGCGCGGCCATGCGTCGGATTCGGCGCTGCTGCTGGCCGGTGCGGCAGTCGCGCTATTCGTTATGAATACGCTTCCGGTGGCGCTCGTGATTGCGTTGACGGAGGGCAAGCGCGCGTACGCGGTGTGGCGGGCATCCTACTTTTGGTCGTTTCCGTTCTATCTGGCGGGTGCGGCGGTCGCGGCGGTGTTGGCCGGACTCGACCGGTTGATCGGCTGGCAGACCGGACTGCTGATCCTCCCCGTCGTGTATGTCACGTATAGGACCTACTCCGTCTACCTGGAGCGCGTCGAAGACGCCAAGAAACATGCCGAAGAAGTTGCGGCGCTGCACCTGCGAACCATCGAGGCGCTGGCGCTCGCGATTGAGGCAAAAGACAACACCACGCATTCGCATTTGCGCCGTGTGCAGATCTACGCGCTGGAGCTGGGCAGCGCGCTCGGCCTGAGCGCGCAGGAACTGGAAGCATTGCGCGCGGCGAGCCTCTTGCACGATATCGGCAAGCTGGCCGTTCCCGAACACATTATTTCGAAGCCCGGCCGGTTAACGCCGGAAGAGTTCGAAAAGCTGAAAGTGCACCCCGTGGTGGGCGCCGAGATTCTGGAGCATGTGCGTTTCCCCTATCCGGTCACGCCCATCGTGCGCTCGCACCATGAGAAGTGGGACGGCTCGGGGTACCCGGACGGCTTGGCCGGCAAAGATATCCCGATTGGCGCGCGCATCATTGCGGCCGTAGATTGCCTGGATGCGCTGGCCTCTGACCGTCAGTACCGGCGGGCGCTGCCGCTCGACCAGGCCATGGAGCGCGTCAAGGCGGAGTCGGGCCGCTCGTTCGATCCTGCCGTCGTGCGGCTGTTGGCGGAGCACTACGACGACTGGGAGTCGATGGCGCAGCCCGGAGGCCAGCAGCACCATCTATCGACGGACGTCAAGGTGACGCGGGGCGCGGAACCGGCCGCTGGTTTTGAGGCGGGCAGCGTGCGCGAAGACCTGGGCATGGCGTTCACCGACCGCATTTCCGCTGCGCGGCAGGAGGTGCAGTCGTTGTATGAGCTGGCTCAGGATTTGGGTTCATCGCTCAGTCTGACCGAAACTCTGTCGCTCTTTGCGCTACGGCTGGCGAGACTCGTCAGCTACGACGCGCTCGCGGTATACGTGGATCGTGGCGGCACCCTCAAATCGGAGTATGTAACCGGCGAGTACTTCCGCATTCTCTCTTCGCTCTAGATACCGGTCGGGCAGGGTTTGTCGGGTTGGGTGGCCGAAAATGGAA
>JAICMB010000407.1 GCA_025929455.1 Bryobacteraceae bacterium
GCACTTCCTCGGCGACTACCCGCGCCTGAAGTGGACGAAGTTCGCGCACCTGCTGCCGCACGACATGAGCGGGATGTCGGTGCTGGACATCGGCTGCAATGCGGGCTTCCATTCCTTCGAGGTGAAACGTCGCGGCGCCGAGGCCACGCGCTTGCGGGCACCGAGCAGGTTGAGCGCCTCGCGATAGCCGTTCACCGTGCCGACATCGACATACGCCTGCCCGTGTCGCACGCCGATCGCGCGGCCGCCTTGTTGCAGGTACGCGTTGACCAGCGTGCCGATGTATTCGTCGCGACGTCCGCGCTGCTGCCACAGCGCTTCCAGTTCGTGCAGCACGCGACCGGGGAGCTTGAACGCGCCCCAGATCCAGTTGGACTTCGCATCGGGATGCTTGACCTGGATCTCCTGCACCTGCCCTTGCTCGTCGGTCACCACCGCATCGAAGGCCTCGGGCCGGTCGACGGGGAACAGCAGGAACGAGAGCACGTCGTCGGGCAGCGAGCAGAGCGCGTTTTCGGGAAACCAGATGGTGTCGGGCAAGCCGACCGCGACGGTGTCGTCGGCGTGAAGAAAAGGCAGCGCGCGAAAGATGGCATCACAGAGGCCGGCGGCGGAGGGCTGCACGGCGTAGCAGACGTCCGCAGAGTAGACGCGCCCGCCGTAGTATTCGAGAATGTCGGATTTCCCCGGCGAAATGACGAAGCAGATCCGATTGGCGCCGGCCAGCAGGAATCGCTCGATCAGATATTCGCTGACCGCGCGAGGGCGCTCGATGCCGTTCTCGATGCGGCTGCCGACGGGCAGCAGTTCCTTTGAAAACGCGAGCGGCTGGATGCGACTGCCGATGCCGGCGGCCGGGATAATGCCCCAGGTCCGCGTCATACCGGGACCGCCCTTTCGAGCGTGAGCAACTCCATCATCTCGCGGGCGCGCAGGGCGGCGGTGTGGCAGGCGAGGGCACGCTCGCGGGCGCGGTCGCCGATGCGGCGCAAGTCTTCGGTCGACTGGTCGATGGCGGCGAGCGCTTCATCCGTATTACGGCAGATCAGAATCTCGTCGCCCGGAGTAAAGAACGCATCGAGGCCATCGAACCAGTCACTCAGAACGGGCACTCCACAGGCGGCGGCTTCAAACAGGCGGCCGGAGGGACAGTAGCCCATATCCGCCATCGCGCGGCGCGTTATGTTGAGCGTGAGTTGCGACGAGCAGTAGAAAGCCGGATGCTCCGCGGGCGGCAGATGGCGTACAAAGAAGATGTTGTCGGTCCAGGGGAAGGCCTGCGGGTACAATGCGCCGCCGAGCATGAAGCGCTTACCGGGCAGCAGGCGCGCGGGCGCGAGAAAGAACGACTCGAGCGCTGCCTGCCGATCCTCTGCGTAGGTTCCGAGATACGACAGATCGGCGAGAAAACGTTCGAGCGCCGGCGCGGGGCGGTGCTCTTCGGGATCGACGCTGCCGTAGAGCGGAGCAACCTGGCGCGCACCGAGCAGGTCGCGCAAGCCGTGCATGGCTTTGCCGCCGGTATAGCTAAGGACAAGATCGTAATCGCGCAAGCCGCGGGGGCCGATGTATGCGACGGGTTCACCGGCCGCGAGCCGCGTGAGCGTGACGCCGGTGTCGAGATCGTAGAAGCAGCAGCAGCGGGCGCCGGACTGGAGCACGAGTTCGCCCGCGGGCAGGGCGTCGGCGCAGTAGGATGTAACGATAGCGGCATCCGCGCCGCGTAATGTGCGCTCGGCGATCGGACGGATTTCATCCCAGTCCGGATATAAATGAAGATGGCCGCCGGGAATTTCGGTGAGGTCGCGATGAGTCGCGTAATAAGGGACGTCGCGCTCGAAAAAGTGGACGTCGGCGCCTTCACGGATCAGTCCCTTGCAGAGCCCCCGCCATAAAGTCGCGTGGCCGTTGCCCCATGAGGAGCTGATCGAAAGCCCGAATATGACGAGCTTCATGCGTTCGCGGCCCGCAATACCGGGTGGCGGCACGAATACCGCGACCCGGTTCAAGGGGCCGTTCGTAGGACGCTACTCTGGCCGCGGCGTTTCGAACTTAGCGCAGCGGGTACCTCATCCGGCGATTCACACATTTGTGTGATACACTCATTTATGTGGAAATGCGGAACATCACGCTGAACCTCCCGGCAGACCTGGTGCGGCGAGCCAAAGTGTATGCTGCCGAGCGAGACACCAGCGTAAATGCGGTCGTTCGGGAACTGTTGGAAGAAAAGCTTGATCCCAACGCGCGAGCCTGGGCTGCGGCGCAGCGGCTCCTCGAAATCGCGGCGCGTGGCCCCTATTTCACCATTGACCCTCGGTCCATAAGTCGCGACGAGTTGCATGAGCGGCGTTAAAGCGTTCTTCGATACGAACGTTTTGCTGTATATGTACGGCAGCGAGCGCTCGAAGCGAGAGCGGGCGAACCGCTTGTTCGAGCACTGTGCGCGCGAAACGCGGATATTTCTGAGCACGCAAGTTATACAGGAATTCTATGCCGCAGGCTCGAGAAAGCTTCACATCCAACAGCGCGAATTGCAGGACATCACTCGCAACTTTCTTGAACTGCCGCTGGTCATTATCCAAGCCGATCAAATCCGGGCCGCAATGGAAAACGAGCAGCAGTACAACATCTCCTTCTGGGACGCGCTGATTCTCGCAGCCGCGCAATCCGGAGGAGCCGAGGTGCTCTCCACCGAGTACCTGAACGACGGACAGCGGTATGGGTCAGTCGTCGCCCGCAATCCTTTCCGCCCTGATTTTGCGATGAATTAAGCTACTAGGCGCACGTGAGCCCGTGGCCGAGGGGAAAGATCTCCACGTACCCCGGATCGCCGCGATGAAATGTGGTGGATGTCCCACGCGGCCACGTGAAAGATAGCTTGCCCATCGGTTTGTATTTGCCGAATAGTACGTCGGCAACGCCATCGCCTTCAGTGCCGGGCAACCATGCCGCGACAATCGCGTCAGCTTCATCAAGAATATCGTCGATTACAAGAGGTCGTCCCGATACGATCACAACAACTACACGCAGGCCCGCCGTCTTCAACCGTCGCACCACCACGATGTCCTCCGCCGCGAGGTGCAGGTCGCGTCGATCGCCCATCATTTCCGCGTACGGCGTTTCGCCGATAACCGCGATGCCTACCGCCGCACCGTCCGCGCCGCTCCCGTCCAACGAGTAACTGATCCGCGTCCCCCGCCCCGCGGCCGTGCGGATGGCCGCCAGAATGGTCGTGCCGATCGTGTCTTCGCCGCTGCGGCCCTGCCAGCGGATGGTCCAACCGCCGCATTGATTGCCGATATTCTCAGCGCTCCGTCCGGCCACATGCACGTGCTTGACGGAAGCAAGGATCGGCAGCGTGCGGCGCTCATTTTTCAAAAGCACGAGCGACTGCCGCACACACGCGCGTGCAACCGCACGGTGTTCCGGCGATCCGAAGCGGCGGTGCAAGCTGCGGTCCGCGAGCAGCGCGCGCCCGGGCTCCATCATGCCCATAGCAAGCTTCACGCGGAGAATACGCACCACCGCGTCGTCGATGCGCGCCGCGGGCACGCCGCCCTCGCGTGCGAGTTCGAGGAACGTTTGGAAGAACTCACGGTATTTCTCCGGCTCCATCACCATGTCCATGCCGGCGTTAATCGACTGCTGCACCTTCTGCTTGTACGTGCCCGGCAGTTGGTTCACCGCGGCATAGTCGGAGATGAGAAGCCCATCAAACCCCATCCCGTGCTTGAGAATGCCGGTGAGCAGCTTCTCGTCACCCGAGCATTTCTGCCCGTTCCAACTGCTGTACGACGGCATGATAGATGCAACGCCGGCGGCGATCGCCGACACATAGCCGGGCAGGTGCACGCTGCGCAGCGTGGCTTCATCGACGCGAGTGACGCCTTGATCGAGCAGGCCGCGAATGCCGGATCCGAAGCCAGTGCCCCCGTCGCCGGCGAAGTGCTTGGCGCTCGCGAGCACCGCGAGCGGATCGTCGAGAGAGGCGCGTTGGAGACCGCGCACCGCCGCTGCGCCAAGCGTTTTCACAA
>JAICMB010000328.1 GCA_025929455.1 Bryobacteraceae bacterium
AGGGCAGCTCGCGTTGTACGCCGAAGCTCCAGCTCTGCATGTACCCGTTTCGGAATCCGTGCAGGGGCGCCGCGATGCTGGCCCCTACATTCGCGTTCGGATCGCGGTCGTTCAGGGCCGGCAGGATGCCTTGCGGGACGGGATTGCTGATGCTGCTGGCGGGCGTCAACTTGTCGAGCGTGGCGACCATGGGTGTCGTGCGTACGGCTTCAATCGCACCATCACCGTTGCCCTGAATGATCTTAGGCAAATAGAAAATGCCGTAGCCGCCGCGCAGAACGGTTTTCGTCGTAAGGCTGTACGCGAATCCGAAGCGCGGTCCGAAGTCTTTCCAGTCGGTGGCGGTCTGGTTATCCGGATTTTCCTTGCCGATCCAGACCAACTCGCCCTTCAGGTTTGGCAGCCCGGCGGCTTGTGCCAGCGGACTCGGCGCTGACGGATCGAAATAGGCCAGGCGATTGTATTTCTCGCGGTCGCCAATATTGACATCCCAGCGCAGGCCAAGGTTCAGCGTCAGGCGATCCGTTACTTTCCAGTCGTCCTGCACGAATAGCGCATAATACAGCCCTTGGGTGGAGATGGGATTGATCGCGATCACCGATCCACTGGACGCGTATCCGAGCAGGAACGATGCGGGTCCGTATCCGGCCGTGGCGCTGGCGGCCACCGGATTGGGTCCCTGTGTGAAAAGGCGCGCGAAGGTGAAAGCCCCCGACGCCTGGCTGTTCTGCCCTTCATTGAAGTCGAGCACTCGCCAATCTCCGCCGAACTTGAGACTGTGGCGTCCGCGCTGCCAACTCACGCTGCCGAGCGTCGCCCACACGTTGCGCGGCTGAAACTGTGTGAAGGAATCGGAGCCGTTGCTGGTCCCAACGGTGTCGACCAGGTTGAAGACCGGGAATTGCGAAGCGACCTGCGAGATGTAGGACGAAGGCAGATTCAACTGCGAAAGGTTGAAGCCCTGGGAGGCACCGAATTGCGCGGCAAGCGCGCGGCTGAACGAAAACTGCAGGTCCGTGAGCAAATTCGGAGTAAACACGCGCGTCAGGTCGGCCACGGCCTGCGTGTAGTGGTCGGTGGTCTGCCGTCCGCCGCCCGCGGGAAGCGCATATTGCCCGGGTACGGAACGGACATCCTGCTGGCGCGAGAAGCGCACGAACATGCGCGTGCTTTCGTTGAAATTCGTATCGCTGCGCAAATCGTATTTATCGCTGTTGGTGCTGGAGTTCGCCGAATAGATACAGTTGTTCTGTCCGGTTACGGCATTGCCCGGCAGATTGGGCAGAGGAATGAACTTAAGCGCCGCGACTGCGACGGGATCGAACATGCTTTGCGGGATTTTGTCCCCTGGAAATTGACTGCGCTGGCGCGTGCCGTCGGGCAGCGTTACCAGCGTGGTCGGATCATAGATCTTGATGAGGGAGCCGTTAGACGCGAAGGTCTGCGAGAAATCAATGCCGAAATGGACGGGCCCAAGCTAGTGCGATCGTGGCCGGTCAGTATGCGTCCTTTTCGCCCGTAACACCCGTTACGAAACGCCTGGAAACTGCCGCACGCGCATGCGCCGCGCGATAATGTGCTGTTCATGCGCACAGCACTTGTCGGAATTCATCTATTCACACCATTAAGGTTCGGCTTTCAAGGGACAAGCCGGCTTGCGTTTTGCTTGCTGGCTTTAGCCGGTTGTAGCGGCGCATTCGCCCAGACAGCGGAATACGATCTCGTCGTGTATGGTGCCACGGCCGGCGGCACGATGACGGCAGTGTCCGCCGCGCGCCAAGGACTGCATGTCGTGTTGCTAGAGCCCGGCCGGCACGTCGGCGGAATGGCAACCGGCGGCCTGTCTCGAACCGACTTCGGGAAAAAGCAGGTGATCGGCGGGTACGCGCTCGAGTTTTACTGGCGCGTCGGCATGAAATACGGCATGGGACGATACGCCAACGAGGTTGCCTGGTATTACGAGCCGCACGTCGGCGAAGAGGTCCTGCGGGAGATGCTTAAGCAAGCCAACGTGGAGGTGCGCTTCGGCGAACGCCTGCGAGAGAAAAACGGCGTGGCCAAGCAGGGCACGAAAATCGTTTCCATCACAACCGGGTGGGGCGCCGTTTATCGTGGACGCGCGTTCGCCGACTGCTCGTATGAAGGCGACCTGATGGCGCAGGCCGGCGTCAGCTACACCTGGGGTCGTGAGGCGAGATCGCAGTACGGTGAGAGTCTCGCGGGCGTGCATGAGCGCACCCCGCTGCATCAGTTTCTGGTGCCTGTCTCGCCATACGACAGCAACGGCAAGCTTCTGCCGGAGATCATTATGGGGCCGAAGGCGCCGCTCGGTTCGGCGGACAAAAAAGTACAGGCTTACAATTTCAGGCTGATTCTCTCCGATGATCCAGCCAATCAGATTCCATTCCCGAAGCCGCCGGGTTACGACGCCCACCGTTATGAACTGCTGGCCCGGCTGTTAAAAGCGACGGTGGAGAAGACCGGGTCGGCTCCGGTACTGCAAAAGCTGGCGTTGATTGCGCCCATCCCGAATCACAAAGCGGATTTCAACAACCAGGGCGCGTTCTCGACAGATTACATCGGCGCGAGCTGGGATTATCCGAATGCCTCGTACGCCAAGCGCGCTCAGATCTGGCAGGCTCACATCGATTACACCAAGGGGTTCTTCTATTTTCTCGCGCATGACCCGCGCGTGCCGAAGCCGCTGCAGTTGGAGGTGAACCGCTGGGGGCTCGCCAAGGATGAGTTTCAAGACACCGATCACTGGCCGCACCAGTTGTACATCCGCGAAGCGCGCCGGATGGTAAGCGACTTTGTCATGACGCAGAAGGATGTGCAGACGGATCTGACCAAGCCCGATCCCATCGGCATGGGATCGTACAACAGCGATTCGCACAACGTGCAACGCTTCGTTAACGCTAAAGGCTTAGCGGAAAACGAAGGCGATGTAGAGGTGCCCGTGAAGCCGTATCAGATCCCGTACCGCGTCATGGTTCCGAAGCGGAGCGAAGTGACCAACCTGCTGGTTCCGGTATGTTTTTCAGCGAGCCACATCGCGTATTCGTCGCTGCGCATGGAGCCGCAGTACATGATCATCGGCCAGGCTGCGGGCGACGCGGCGGGCATTGCAGTGCGCGAGAGCAAGGCTGTTCAGGATATAAACACGCAGGAATTGACCGCACAGTTACGGAACCAAGGGGCTGTCATGGAGTATCGTGAGCCGGCTACGCCGCCGTCGTTTTTTCATGAGCTGTGGCGGAAGTATCAGCCGTCGATGACGGCGAGAACTGAGCTGCCATGACGTGACCGGCGCTGCGCTCTCTACAGCGCCCGCACTGCCTCCTCAACGGCGCGCGCGTTTTCGAGCCAGTCGTTGGACGCCAGGTGCAGCGGTTTCCCGAACGCTACCTCCACCCGCCCGGGCCGCGCCATCTTCCACGTCTTGTGTAGGACGCGATCGAGGCCGCGAAGCCGGATCGGGACCACAGGCAACTGCAGTTTCGCCGCCATCATGCCGACGCCCGGCTGAAACGGCCAAATCTCACCTGCATCGGTCATGCGCCCTTCCGGAAAGATCAGCACGCACCAGCCGCGGCTGGCGATTTCACCCATGTAATGCAGCGTTTCGAGCGCTCCGGCTTCGCGCTGCGGAATGGGAAACGCGTTGAAGAACAGCGCGGAGAGGTAGTAGTTGAGCGAATTCGTAAAACGCTCGCGCGGGCCGTGTCCCTCAGGGTGGAAGTGCGCATCGAAAAACTCCTTGCGCATAGCGGGCGCGGCGCGATGCCGCAAGCGCGGCGGCAGCGCGGCTAGAATCACGGGCGCGTCGAGGTAGCTCTGGTGATTAGAGGCGAGGATTACGGGCGCGTGGACATCGACGAGATTTTCGAGGCCACGCACGCGTATATGAGCGAAAATGCGCGTGAGCGGCAGCAGCCAGTACGGCAGTGCGAGACGGCGCGCGGCGCGAGCGGGACGGGAGCGATTCCAGGTAGGAAACTCGAAATCGGCGCGCGCAGAAGCTGCCACGGCCGCGGGAGTCTCCGCTTCCATTGCGGATTCATCCTGGTTCAGCGCAACCATGCGCTCGACACGCTCCAGCGACGTAAGCTGATCGAGCGGAACATCAAGTTCTGCGGCTTTGCTCCGAGCGGGCGGCGGCGCCCCAGCAGCGATGTCGCGCCGTTTCAGTTTGCCGGTTCCGGGCGTTCGCGGAAACGTGTCATAGGGCCACACCGACGCCGTGCGGACCTTTTGATAATCTGTGAGCTGCTGATTCGCACGGCGGACAATGTCGTTCATGTCCGCACCGGGCTCGAGTATCAGCACCGCGTGCACACGGTCGGTGCCGACAACGGCGGAGTCGCGCACCCCCGGCGTGGCGTTGAGCGCGCGCTCTACGTCTTCCGGAAAAACGTTCAGCCCTTCCGGCGTGACGATCATCTCTTTCTTGCGCCCGAGAATGCGAAGCCGCCCTTCGGAATCGAGCTCGCCGATGTCGCCGGTATGAAACCAGCCGTCCTCGAACGCGCGCGCCGTTTCTCCGGCGGCGTTGTAGTAACCGGGCGTGACGTTGGCGCCGCGCACCAGGATTTCACCGTCGTCGGCGATCTTCACGTCTACACCGGCGATAGGTTTCCCGACCGTGCCTTCGCGCGCATGAAACGGATGATTGAGCGTAACGATCGGCGCGGTTTCGGTCAG